>NZ_KN050726.1:0-221616 GCF_000745665.1 Burkholderia sp. WP42
CAGGGAAAGCGGCAACGTCAACCGCGGCACGAACTGCTTGCCGTCCCACACCGGCTTCATCTGCCCGCGCGACAACCCGAGGATCGCCACTTCCGGCGCGTTGATGATCGGCGTGAAGTGCGTGCCGCCGATCCCGCCGAGCGACGAGATCGAGAAGCAGCCGCCCTGCATCTGGTCGGGCTTGAGCTTGCCGTCGCGCGCGGCCTTCGACAGCTCGGCCATTTCCTTCGCGATGTCGACGAGGCCCTTCTTGTCCGCATCGCGGATCACCGGCACGACGAGACCGTTCGGCGTGTCGGTCGCGAACCCGATGTGGTAGTACTGCTTGAACACCAGATTGTCGCCGTCGAGGCTCGCGTTGAAGGTCGGGAATTTCTTCAGCGCGGCCACCACCGCCTTGATCACGAACGCGAGCATCGTGAACTTCACGCCCGCCTTCTCGTGCTCCTTGTTCAGCTGCACGCGCAGCGCTTCGAGCTCGGTGATGTCCGCTTCGTCGTTGTTCGTGACGTGCGGGATCATCACCCAGTTGCGATGCAGGTTCGCGCCCGAGATCTTCTTGATGCGCGACAGCGGCTTCGCCTCGAACGGGCCGAACTTCGCGAAGTCGACCTTCGGCCACAGCAGCAGATTGAGCTCGCCGCCGCCTGCCGGCGCGGCTGCCGCGCCCGGCGCCGCGCGCTGGCCCGACATCACGCCCTTCACGAAGCCCGTGATGTCGTCCTTGGTGATGCGCCCCTTCGGGCCGCTGCCCGGCACGCGCGCGACGTCGACGCCGAGCTCGCGCGCGAACTTGCGCACCGACGGCGACGCGTGGCTCGCGCGAGACGGCTCGCCTTCGCGCGCCGGCGCGCGATGCAATGGCGCGGATGCGGATTCCAGTTCGGGCGCCGGCGCAAGCGCCGGCACCAGCCCTGTCGCGACATTCGCCGACGGACACGCGAGATCGCGCGCAGCCGAGGCGGCCGCAGGCACAGGCGCCGCGTCGTCCTGCCGCTCGCCGTCGCTGTCGAGCAGCGCGATCAACGTGCCTTGCGACACCGTTTCGCCGACCGCGACCTTCATCTCCCTGATCACGCCAGCGGCGGGACTCGGCACATCCATCGTCGCCTTGTCCGACTCGAGCACGACGAGCGACTGCTCCCGTTCGACGCGTTGTCCGACTCCCACCAGAACTTCGATCACGGGGATGTTCTTGTAATCGCCGATATCCGGCACTTCTATTCGTGTCACCCGCACATTCGTCTCCAACAGCAAGCATTTCAACAGTCAACGCCCCCTCTTCATCAGGTCGGACGCACTTGGTTCGATCGGATTTCCCGCGATGGACCGATGGACGCGCAAGGCCTTCGAGCAGCCGCTTCGCGCGCCGCTCGCACGACGCTCACCGGTCAACGGGTGCTAGACCAGCCAGGGTTCGGTCAGCCCGGTTCCGCTTCGCCCGTATCGGTCGATCGCCTGACGCACGACGTCAGGGTCCTGCCTGCCCTCGTCGACGAGTGCTTTCAGCGCGGCGATCACGATCGACGCACGGTCCACTTCGAAGAACGCACGCAACGCCGCACGTGTATCGCTGCGCCCGAAGCCGTCGGTGCCGAGCACGACGTAGCGGGACGGTACATACGCGCGGATCAGCTCGGGCACGGCGCGCACATAGTCGGTCGCGGCGATCACCGGTCCACGCGCGGCGCCCAGGGCCGCCGTCACGTAGGGCGCCGCAGGCTCGCCGCGCGCCAATAGCCGCTGCGCACGCTCCGCGGACACGCCGTCGCGATGCAATTCGGTGAAGCTCGTCACGCTCCAGACGGCCGCGTCGATATGCCAGTCGTCTTTCAACATCCGTGCCGCGGCCTGGACCTCACCGAGAATCGCGCCCGAGCCGAGCAACTGCACCTGCGCGATCTCGACCTGCGCGGGCTCCAGCACGTACATCCCCTTGAGCACGCCGCTACGGACGCGATCGAGATCCGCTTCAGTCAACGAACGCTGTGCGTAGTTTTCGTTGGTGACCGTCATGTAGTAAAAGACGTCGCGCTGACGCGCGATCATCTCCTGCATGCCTTCGTCGACGATCATCGCCACTTCGTACGCGAAGGCCGGATCGTACGCACGGCAGTTCGGTATCGTCGAGGCCGCAAGGTGGCTCGTGCCGTCCTGATGCTGCAGACCTTCACCGCCGAGCGTCGTCTTGCCGGCCGTCGCGCCGATCAGGAAACCGCGCGCGCGCTGGTCGGCGGCCGCCCAGATCAGGTCGCCGATACGCTGGAAACCGAACATCGAGTAGTAGATATAGAACGGCAGCATCGTCAGATCGTGCACGCTGTATGACGTCGCCGCCGCAATCCACGACGACACCGCGCCCGCCTCGGAGATGCCCTCTTCCAGAATCTGGCCGCCCGTATCCTCACGGTAATAGAGCATCGAACCCATGTCTTCCGGCTCGTACAGTTGACCGAGCGGAGAATAGATGCCGATTTGCCGGAACAGATTCGCCATGCCGAAGGTGCGCGCCTCGTCGGCGACGACGGGCACCACACGCGGCCCCAGCTCGGCGTCCTTCAACAGGTTGCCGAGCATGCGCACGAACGCCATCGTGGTCGACATTTCCTTGTCGTTGGTATCGAGCGCGAATCGTCCCCACGACGACATCGCGGGCACGGCGGGCGCGTGCGACGCAGCTGTGCGCCTGCGCGGAAGGTAGCCGCCCAGCGCCGCACGGCGCGCGTGCAGATACTGCATGACGGCACTGTTTTCGTCCGGCTTGTAGAACTTGAGTTGTTCGACATCGTCGTCGGAGAGCGGCAGGCGAAAGCGGTCGCGAAACGCCTTCAACTGTTCGATGTCGAGCTTCTTTTGCTGATGTGTGGTCATGCGCCCCTGGCCGATCGAGCCCATGCCGAAGCCCTTCATCGTCTTCGCGAGAATCACCGTAGGTTGCCCGCGGTGTTTCGACGCCTTGTCGTAGGCAGCGTGCAATTTGCGCACATCGTGGCCGCCGCGCCGCAGGCGGTCGATATCGTCGTTGCTCAGATGCGCAGCGAGCGCGGCCAGTTCGGCGTTCTGGCCGAAAAAGCGGTCACGATTGTAGGCGCCGTCGTTGGCGGAAAAAGTCTGGAACTGGCCGTCCACGGTGTGCGCGAACGCGCGCAACAGCGCCCCACTGCGATCGCGTGCGAACAGGGGGTCCCAGTCCGAACCCCACAACACCTTGATGACGTTCCACCCCGCCCCCGTGAACTGCGCCTCGAGTTCGTCGATGATGCGGCCATTGCTGCGCACCGGTCCGTCGAGCCGCTGCAAATTGCAGTTGATCACGAACACGAGATTGTCGAGCCGCTCGCGCGCGGCCAGCGACAGTGCGCCGATCGCCTCGGGTTCGTCCATTTCGCCATCGCCGAAATAGCCCCACACCTTGCGGCCTTCCGTGCGTTGCAGTCCGCGGTTCTGCAGGTAGCGCATGAAGCGCGCCTGGTAGATCGAGTTGATCGGCCCAATACCCATCGAGCCGGTCGGGAACTGCCAGAAGTCCGGCATCAGCCACGGGTGCGGGTAGGAACACAGGCCCGCACCGGTGATTTCCTGTCGGTAATGCTCGAGATGCGCTTCGTCGAGAAAGCCTTCGAGGTAAGCCCGCGCGTAAACGCCCGGCGCGGAATGGGGTTGAAAATAGACGAGATCGCCACCGTTGGCATCGTTCGCGCCGCGAAAGAAATGATTGAAGCCCACTTCGAACAGGTCGGCCGCCGACGCATAGCTGGCAATATGCCCGCCGAGTTCACCGTAGGCGCGATTGGCCCGCACGACCATGGCCAGCGCATTCCAGCGCAGCGCGGCGGCGAGCTTTTCTTCGATATCGAAGTCTCCCGGATACGGCGGCTGCTGATCGACGGCGATCGTATTCGCGTAGGGCGTGACAGTGAGGCGCGCCGTTGCGATGCCGTTGGACGAAGCGTGGGCCGCGAGCCGATCGAACAGGTACTGAGCCCGTTCGGCGCCTGCATGCCGAACCACGCCATCGAGCGCGTCGAGCCATTCGGCGGTTTCGAGTGGGTCGTCGTCGATTTTCGTCTGGCCCAGGGAAAGGATCGAGGGTGTCCCCGTCGATAAGTCGGTCATCTTGCAACTCCGTAAAAGCAATGCGAGTTCAGTGGCGAGTGCGCAAAGATTACGGGGGATGCCGCAGAATGTGTGGTCGTATTGAAGCCCACCAAAGCGGTGTCGGCTGCAGTGTCTTCTGCGGAATGCGCGATCTACAGCATTTCTATTCGATGCGCGCGGTCTCGCGTGGAGAACCCGGCGTCACGGGCGGGAAAACGGACGAAGGCGCGGCTTCATGCACCGCCCACAACGTCCGCTGCGCCATCCGCTCGGTCGTCCATCTCGGTCGCAGCCGCCGGCGCGAGCCCGGCCTCCGATTGCGTGCGAGCCAGCGCGGCGAAATAGCGGCCTGGCGAATGCCCGAGCGCTTTCTTGAACATGGTGATGAAGGCGGTTACCGACTCGTAGCCGAGTTCGTCCGACACGCGTTGCACGGAAGCGCCGCCGGCAAGTTCGCGCACCGCAACGAGCAATTGCAACTGCTGCCGCCAGCGGCCGAAGGTCAGTCCCGTTTCACTGACGACGAGTCTTGCCAGCGAACGCTCGCTCATGGCGAGACGCTTCGCCCATTGCGCGACGGTGCTGCGATCGCCGGGATTGGCGTTCAACGCGTCCGCCATCTGCCGGATGCGCGGATGATCCGTAACCGGCAGATAGAGGCGCTCGACCGGCATCAACGTCAGCTCATGCAACAGCACGCGCGCAAGCCGGTCGGTATGGCCGCCCTGCTCGTAGTCGAGCGGCGCACCGGCCAGATGCAGGATCATTTCGCGCAGCATCGGCGAAATGGAGAGCGTGCAGCACTCCGTCGGCAGGTCGACGACACCGGGCTCGGCGAACAGATAGCAAAGCCGGGCATTGGGTGTCGCATGGTTACTGTGCGGCATCTCGCCGGGAATCCAGACGCCGCATTGCGGCGGGACGATCCAGAACGCGCCCGCGACCCGGCAGGTCACGGCGCCGTGCAACGCCAGCACCAGTTGCCCCTTCTGATGCTTGTGAACCGGAATTTCGGCAGCATGCTCGTCGACGTGCATGCACATCGCCACCGCCGGCCGATCGATCGCGTCCGGATCCGCAAAATCAGGAAGGCTAACGTAACGGTTCATATCGGGCATTCTAGCGACATGTTGAAATTGTGGCGAACGATGCGAAGCATAAGCAGGCACAGCCGCATCACGTGCCACGCTGGAATGGCGCCACGACTTCATTGCGCGAGACCGCCCCTTCGCGGACGCCCGACGTCCGGGCTCGCGCGTGAGCGGTTCGACGGTGTCGATGCCCATGCAGTCCGGTTCGGACCCGATTGTGCTTCGTACATGGGCTGTGGCACGTCACGTGCACGCTCCACGAGCCGGACGAACGCCACGATGGCGCCGAGCAGATCGGCGTGGACGGCACCGCGAAGTTCAGCGAGCCACCGACCGCGAATTACGCTTCGATCGACCGCTCTCACCGCACAATCTGCCGAACGGAGCACCGCCGCGGCAACACAAGAATAATAAATACTGCCTGGACTGCGGCAATATTTCTCCGTGCAATCAAGATGACTTCACCATCCCGGTGGCCCGGATTTCTTCAAACGCAATGAAATACGGGGCGACGGAATAATAAATCGAGCGAGACAGTTTTTTCACACCAATACCGAACGGACGACGGCGCCGCACCATTGTGCATGGCACTTGCCCCGTGCGGGACGGCGCGGCACGGCACAGCCGTCGATCGAATCCGCCGGGCCGCCGCATTTGCATCAGCAATCAGCTTCTGAAATTAATCAAGTATTCGTCGTATTAAACGTCGATTCTTCAATCCCATTTTAACGGCACCGAATGCTCGCCCATTCGCGCCACCACCTTTAACCCGGCAAGAAAGTGCAATACCCGAAGTAAAACCTTTTCTTTTAACGCGAGGAGAACGATGTGGAAATACGGAAAATCAACGTCTACGACATCATCGACAGTCGCAGAATCGGCAGGAGGCAGTATTTCATCGTCGCCTTCTGCGCGCTGCTGATGCTTTTCGACGGTTTCGACACTCAGGTCATCAGCTTCATCGTGCCCGTTCTCGCGAAAGAATGGCAACTGCCCAAGGCCGTATTCGGTGCGATTTTTTCAGCGGTGTTCTTCGGGTTGCTGATCGGCAATTTCGGCATTCCGTTCGCGACCCGACGCTTCGGCACGAAGAAGATCGCTTTCGTGGCAACCGCTGCTTTCGGCCTGTTCACCGTCCTGACCGTCTTTGCCACCAGCGTGCCGCAACTGATCGCCTTGAGGTTCCTCACCGGCATCGGCCTCGGAGCGGCCACGCCTTGCGCGGTGGGCCTCGTTTCGGAATTCAGCCCGAAGAGAACCCGCGCGACTTTCGTCATTCTCGTCTACATGGGATATGCGCTGGGGTTCATCTTCGCGGGCATCTGCAGCAGCGCGTTGATCCCGCGGTTCGGCTGGGAAGGCCCACTGTGGCTGGGCGGGCTCGCGGCACTCGGCTTGACGGTGTTGCTCGTCCCGCTGCTGCCGGAATCCGTGGCCTACCTGTCGGCAAACGCGCAGCCCGGTGAATTGCTTCGTGCAACCAAGCGCCTCTTTCCCGATTTCACGCTGCAAGCGGACGGCGAACTGGTCACTCACGAAGAGAAGCCGGCAGACGCAAGTGTGCTCGGATTGTTCTCCGCACCATTCCGCGTGGGGACATTCCTGCTGTGGGCCGTATTCGCCATCAACCTGGCCGCGTTCTATTTTCTGCAGAGCTGGCTGCCGACCGTTCTCGCGTCCATCTCGTTCCCACCCGCGCTCGTGGTCTGGGCGACCATCACCGTGATCATCGGCGGCATGGTGGCCAGTCTGCTGATGGGACCCATCATGGATCGCACGAGCCCTTACAGAATTCTGTCCGCGGTCTACGTCGGCGGCGCCGTGTCGATGTACGCAATCTCCATCGCGATCGGCTCATCGCATCTCGCTTTACTCACGACGATCTTCTTTTGCGGCTTTTGCATCAGCGGCGGACAAACCTGCGCGATCGCGTTGTGCACGCTGTTCTATAGCCCGGAATTGCGCGCCCCGGGCGTCGCGTGGGCCTACGGATTCGGTCGGCTCGGCGCCGCGGGCGGCACTTACCTCGCGGGCGTCCTGTACGCGAACAACTGGAGCGTCGACGCGATGTTTCGCGTGGCAGCCGCGCCAATCCTCATTGCAGCGGCTTGCGTGGCGCTGATGGGCGCTTGCTATGGCCTGACGAAGAACGGCCTGAAGAAATCCTTTTCGGCCTGACCGGTACCGCTCACTGAATCGATGAACGTCAAGTGAACCGTTCTTTTGTATGGCCTTTTGATTGCGGAGATCTCATGAAAACCAAAAAAATCGAAATCATTGTCGGCTCGCTCGTGGGGCTGGCCAGTTCCGTCGCGCATAGCCAGAGCAGCGTCACACTCTATGGCGAGATCGACAACGGCATTCATTACCAGACCAACGTAGGCGGCGGCAAGGCCGTCTACATGGACTCGCTGGACGGCATCGACGGCAGCCGCTGGGGGCTGACCGGCAAGGAAGATCTGGGTGGCGGTCTCAAGGCGATTTTTACGCTCGAGTCCGGCATCAACGTGAACAACGGACAGTTTGCCCAGGGCGGCACGGCGTTCGGCCGGCAGGCTTTCGTCGGACTGAGCAGCGACACTTACGGCTCTCTCACCGCCGGCCGCCAATACGACATGGTGTGGTATTTCCCCGAGTTTCTTGCCGGATCCGCGGCGGTTGGCGACCTGCCGAGCGCGCATCCGGGAGATTTCGACAACACCAGCAACAGCGTGCGATTCAACAACTCGGTGCGCTACATGAGCCCGGACTTCCGCGGCTTCTCCTTTGGCGTCGAATATAGCCTTGGCGGCGTACCCGGCGACTTCACGTCGACGTCGGGCTATTCGCTTGGAGTCGGTTACACACACGGTCCGCTTCAGATCGGCGCGGCGTTCGATTACTTCAAACACCCGACCTCGACGCCAGGCAACGGATGGTTCACCAACTATGCAAGCGGCTTCAATCTGCTGGCCTCCTCTCTGAACTCGGCCTATCAGGTCGCGCAGGCCTATCAGGACGCCGTCATCGCGGCGGCCTACACGATCGGAAACGCGACGATCAGCGCATCGTATTCGAACGTTCAATACGCCAATCTCGGCGCGGGGTTCATGAACGGCACCGCCGTCTTCAACAACTACGACATCGGGTTGAACTACCGTGTCACGCCGGTCTTTTTCGTCGGCGTCGCGTACGACTACATGAACGCGCGGAGCGTCACGACGGCACAAGGCAATGCCGTCGGCAACCAGCACTACAATCAGGTGGCGTTCACGCTGGACTATCTGCTGTCGAAGCGTACCGACGTCTACTTCTCCGGCGGCTGGCAGCGCGCTTCGGGCACATCGTCGACGGGCGCGCCAGCCGTCGCCAACATCGGCGGCTCCGGAGATTCGTCGAATAACCACCAGATGGTTTATCGGCTCGCTATACGACATAAGTTCTGAGCGTGGCTCGCCCTGGAGCCTACATGACGATGCAGCGATATTGCAGCGCCGGCATGCGGACGCCAGGGTCATTGCTCAAGGCTGCTGGTTCGAAGCCTGTAAGGATGGCGTCGCCACCGCGCCTGCATCGCGGACATCCCGATTCCGGCGAGCCTGCGCCATATCGGGCGGATAGGTCCGCTGCCTGGGCGAGTGAATCGGAATCCAGCCGTCGCGTTCTGCCTGAACGAGTTCGGCCCGCACTTCGGCGCGTGTCTTTCCGCTCGTGACCACGGCCGCGGCGCAGCCCGCATCGACTACACCGGCGCTCGCGACCAACGGGATGCACGTGACGAACCAGAGTATCGCTGCAATTGCCGTGCGCATGAGAATCTCCTTCCTTGTGAAGCCGTGGCGCCGCTCTCAGACGAAGCCATACATGGTGAACAACATGACGTACGGGATCTGCTGTCCCGCCGAATTGCAGACCATGACGTCGGCCCTCTGAATGGCGCACGCGGACACGATTGCCTTTGCGACTTTCGAAATGACAAGTTTCATGATGATTGACTCCCCAATCTGACCCGACCTTACGGTCGATCTCTCGGCGATCCGTCGATGGTGCTGAACAGCGCTCGAAGCGCTGCATCATGGGTTCATGACGCATCGCGGCCATCGACATCGCACAACGCTTGTTCACTCCCGGCTCGAAGCACGGGAAACCGGCACGTCGGTGCTTTGAAGCGTCTCCGTGATGCGTACTTTATCGACATCCAGCCAGCATGAATTTGTGGAAGATGACAACGCATCTGCAAAAACTGCCAGAGTTTTGCTGATGCACGATGTCCTGTCGGCGGTCCATTGCCGAACCGCGCGCCGATTCGAGGCGGTCGTTCGGAGACGGCGCCATATACCGGACGATCCGATCGGGATCGACTTTCATCTGCTTCGCCTGCTCCCCGTCGAGCCATCGGCGGAAGCAAGGTCGTCGATGCTTGCGAAGCAAAATGTCACTTCCGACGTCGACACGGGGCATGCAGATTGCATGGACGAGCCTGACCGAGGCCCCACACGATGCACCTCGCACGCGCGAAAGCGCGGCAATGTGCATACTGGCGTGACTCGCTCCACCCGCCGCTTGCGGCCGTATCGCAACAGCATCACCACGAGGAGGCTCACGCATGACGACGCCGTTCGAACCGGGCGACCATGTCCGCTGGAATTCCGAAGCCGGTTACGTGACCGGCACGATCATTGCGGTGCACACGCAGGATTTCGACTACAAAGGCCATCGTCATCGCGCGTCGCCCGACGACCCCCAATACGAAATCAAAAGCGATCGCACCGACCACATCGCCGCGCATCGCGGCCGCGTGCTCGAACGCGTCGCCGGCAAGGAGCGCACGTGACGCTCCCGTTCTACACGATCGGCCATTCGAACCGCACGCTCGGCGAACTCGTCGCGATGCTGCGGGCCGTCGACATCACGCTGCTCGTCGATATCCGCAAGATGACGCGCTCGCGCACCAACCCGCAGTTCAACGAGGGCAACGCTGCCCGACGCGCTGGCCGCCGCCGACATCGGCTACGAGCACATCGCCGAGCTCGGCGGGCTGCGCGGCAAGTCGCGCGACGTGCCCGACGCACTCAACGGCTTCTGGACGAACCGCAGCTTCCATCGGTATGCCGACTACGCGCTGTCGCCGGAATTCCGCGCCGGCCTCACGCGGCTGATCGCGCTCGGGGAGCAGCAGCGCTGCGCGCTCATGTGTTCGGAGGCCGTCTGGTGGCGCTGTCACCGGCGTATCGTGTCCGACTACCTGCTCGCGCGCGGCGAGACGGTGCTGCACATCATGGGCCTGAATCGTGTCGAGCCGGCGCGCATCACGGCCGGCGCGACGGTCCGCGACGACGGTGCGGTCGTCTATCCGGACGCCGACGGCGATACGCAGGAAGATGCCGCGCCGCAATCGAACGAATGACCGGGCGTCGGCGCTGCCCGCGCCGGCTGGTTGACGCCGTTGGGTGACGCCGTTGGGTGACGCCGTTGGGTGACGCGGCTGGTTGACGCCGTTGGTTGACGCGACGGGTTGACACGATCGGTTGACGCAGCCGGCCGATGCGCCGCCGCATGGCGGCCGCCCGTGCGCGTCTGAAACGGAGCGCACGCACCGCCTTTGCGCGGACGCGATCCTGCATTACCATCGGGCCACCTTCGCGCTCGCGCTCGCCGCCGGCGCGCCCTGCCACGCTACCCTTCCTGCGCACCGATGCTCGTCCTCATCATCCTCGCCGGCCTGTGGGCCGGTCTCCAGAATGCCCTCGCGGGCGGCGGTTCGTTCGTCACGCTACCGGCGCTGATCGTATCGGGGATGTCGCCGCTCGCGGCCAACATCACGTCGACGGTCGCGCTGTTTCCCGGCCAGGTCACGACCGGCTGGGCAAGCCGCAAGATGGTCCGCGGTGCAGGCACGCTGTCGTTTCGCGCGCTGTTCGTGATCAGCGTGATCGGCGGCGCACTCGGCGGGCTGCTGCTGCTCAAAACGCCGTCGTCGATCTTCTCGCAGCTGGTGCCGTGGCTCGTGCTGTTCGCAACCGTCGTGTTCGCATGGGGCAGCTTCTTCCGCAAGCCGACCGAGGCCGCGCAGCATCTCGGCCCGATGGCGGCCGGGATCTCGCAGTTCCTGATCGCGATCTACGGCGGCTATTTCGGCGGCGGCATCGGCTTCCTGATGATGGCCGCGCTCACGATGGCCGGCCTGTCGCCGCGTCACGCGATGTCGACCAAGAACGCGCTCGCGGGCGTGATGAACGCGTCGGCGGTCCTGCTGTTCGTCACCTCGCCGCAACTGCACTGGGGCGCGGCGCTTGCGCTCGGCAGCGGCGCGATCGTCGGCGGCCTGCTCGGCGCATGGGCGCTGCACCGCGTGAACGAGCGCGTGCTGCGGATCGCGATCGTCTGTATCGGCGCGGCACTGACGGTCGGGCTGTTCGTCAGGCCGATCTGACGCGCGCGCCGCGAGCGTCGTCGCTATGCGCCCGCGTCGATGCGCGGGCGAACTCGCCAGCCGCCGCGCGATCGTGCCCGCCGTCGGTCAATGCTGCCGCCGATGTGTAATGCGTCGGCCGGTAGGCCGGGCGATGCCTGCCGCTCGCGCGCCGGGCCGCGGCCGATCGGCGTGACGCAGTCGCCGAGCCTGCGCACGCGCAACGTTCAACCGAACGGCCGCACGCCGATCAACGGGCCGTGCAGGAACAGCGCAAACACCGCCCATGCGACGACGCCGGCCGCGATCGCCGACACATCGCCCGACAGACGGCCCGCCGGATAACGGACGCGGTCGCGCCGATCGCGCGTGCGCGACGCGATGAACAGGATGAGCGACCACACGAAGAATGCGCCGAACAACACGGCCGCCCGCAACGTGCCGTTGACGAGCAGATGCGCGACGGCCCACACCATCACGCCGGCGACCATCGGATGTCCGGCGAGCGTCTTGATCCGGTTGCGCGGCACGTACGACGCGGCGATCAGCACGAACGCGATCGCAGTCAACATGCCCGTCAGATGGCGCACGCCGACCGGCGAGACCCACAGCAGCGTCGCGCTGTCGCGGGCGATCCCGCAGCCGCGCACGACCAACACCAAGCCGATCAGCGACGCAACCGAATAGCCGGCCTTCCAGCCGCGCTCACCGACGCGCGCGATCGTCGCGGCGCGCCAGCGGCTGGCCACGATGCGGATCGAATGTACGCCGAGGAAGATCGCCAAACCGAGAATCAGCACGAGCATCGGTTGTCTCCATCTGCAACGATGAGTGGGGAATGCATTCAGCGCGGCGTTCGATGCGCCGTTCGCGGGGCGGGTGTCGCGGTGCGGGCCGCTCAGATGTCGCGTGCGGCTCGCGCCGATCATAAACGCCGCGACCGCCGTTGTGAAGCGCGGAGAAACAGCGCGCGGCATGCTTGAAGTTTCGTCTAGCGGATGCGAGCAACGTGCGGCGCGCGAATCGTCAGGGCGTATGCGTGCGGACGGCGCAGGGCACTGAGCATCGAGTAAGAGTCCTGAGCGTCGCGTGCCGAGCGCCGAGCGCAGCGAACATCGACCGCCGCGGGTCCAGTATCGACAAGCCCCGAACACTGAACAATCCGCAGTTGCCGTCACGCCGACCGACGCTACGCCTGCTTACGCTTCGACGCCGGTTTCGCTCCGGATTTCGTTTCCGCTTTCGACGCACGCTTCGAAGCCGATTCCGTCGCCCGCTTCGCGTCAGGTTTCGCGGACGGCTTGACACTGCGCCCACGCATCGACCGCGACTCCGCCTCACCCTCGTCCACCGGCTTCCGCCTCGCCTTCGCTTTGCGCTTGGGCGCCCCCGCAAGCAACGCCGCCCGATACGCGCCGCGACACCAGTCGAACAGCGCGCCCGCATCCTCGAGCACGTCGGCGGGCGTTTCGTAATAGCCTTCGAGCGCGACGGTACGCGTGCGCCCCGTATACGAAAACGGCCCCATCCCCGCCGCGACGAACGCCGGACGATTCAAGTCGTCGACGCGCAAGAACAGCGACCCGCGCGCGAGGAAGCCGAACATCACGCCGTCGAGCCGCATCGCCGCGCCGCCGAAGAATCGCGTCACCACGACGTTGCCGAGCATCGCGAGCCGATACGCGATCTCGTCGCCGTGCGCCTTGTCTGCCTGCCAGCTCATCGGCACGCTCCTTCTTGCCGGTGCATCACGCGGCGCCGACGCAGCGTTGCGTCCATGCGTCGAATTCGGCGGCGTCGAAGCCGAGCGCCGCCGCGCTGTCGCCGATCTGACGCCACGTCGGCCGATCGACCGGGATGCCGTGCGCGAGCCGCTCGGCACGGCTCGCCTCCTCCGGCTCGCCGGGCATCTGCACCGGCGCGTCGCCGGAACGCGGCGACGCCTTCGCCCACGCGACGAACGCATCGGCCTCGCGCTGCGCATCGGCCGCATCGAACGCGTTCGGATCGATCAACACCGACAGCATGCCGTTGACGATCGCGCTGGTCTTCTGCAACGTGCCGTCGTAGGTCGTATGCCCGCCGACGAGTGCGCCGCCGAACACCTCGCACATCGCGGCGAGCGCATAACCCTTGTGCAGCCCGAACGGCAGCAGCGCGCCGAACGGTTGCTCGTGCATGACGGCCGGATCGTCGGTCGGCCGCCCGCGATGGTCGATCAGCGCGCCCGCCGGCACGCGCTTGCGCTGGTGGTACGCGACGCGCGTCTTGCCGTACGCGACGGCGCTGGTCGCGAAATCGAGCAGCAGCGGCGCGCGCCCGGCGCGCGGATACGCGGCGCAGAACGGATTGGTGCCGAACCGGGGATCGGCGCCGTGAAGCGGCGCGACCAGCAGATCGCCCGGCACGTTGACGAAATGGAACGAAGCGAGCCCCGATCGCGCGCATTGCTCGGCCCAGTGGCCGATGCGGCCGAGATGATGCACGTCGCGCAATCCGATCGCGCAGATGCCCATGCGCCGCGCGCGCTCGATGCCCTCGACCATTGCCTCGAACGCGATCACCTGCCCGAAGCCGCGGCCGCCGTCGATCGTCAGCACCGCGCCGCCGTCGCGCACGATCGCCGCATGCCGGTTCAACTGCAACTGCCCTTCGCGGCAGGATGCGACGTAGTTCGGGATCATCCCGATGCCGTGCGAATCGTGACCGGCGAGGTTCGCGCCGACCAGGTGCTCGGCAACCAGCCGCGCCTCGCGCGCGCTGCTGCCGGCCCGTTCCCACAGCGCGGCGACGAAGTCGTGCAGCGGCTCGGCGCGCATGCACAACGCATCGGTATCGGGTATCGGCGGCACAGTCATCGGCAGGACTCCAGGGGTTCAGACCGACGCCGGCCCGATCGGCCGGCCATCGCGCTCAGCGAGCGGAAGCGATCACGTCCGCGACCGCCGCGGTCAGCTTCTTCGCATACGGCACGTGCAGGAACTCGTTCGGGCCGTGCGCGTTCGACTTCGGCCCCAGCACGCCGCACACCATGAACTGCGCCGACGGGAAGCCGGCCTGCAACACGTTCATCAGCGGGATCGTGCCGCCGAGGCCCATGTACCCGCACGCTGCGCCGAAGTGGCGGTGCGACGCGGCATCGAGCGACGACGCGAGCCACGGCGCGAGATCGGGCGCGCTCCAGCCGGTCGCGGCGCCCGCATCCGGCTTGAACGTGACGCGCGCGTTGTACGGCGGATCGAGTTCGAGCAGTTCCTTCAACTGCTGCACGGCCTGCGCGGCGTCGACGAGCGGCGGCAGGCGCAGCGACAGCTTGAACGCGGTGCGCGGCCGCAGCACGTTGCCCGCATCGGCGAGCGCCGGCAACCCGGACGCGCCGGTCACCGACAGCGACGGCCGCCACGTCGAATTCAGCAGCGCCTCGCGCGGGTCGGTCGTGGTCGGCAGCACCGGCTTGCCGTCCGCGCCGCAGGCCCACGGCAGGCCCTTCCATACCGCATCGCCGAGGATGGCCGCGGCCGCATCGGCTTCGCGCACGCGGCTGTCGGGAATCTCGCAATGGAACACGCGCGGCAGCAGGTTGCCGCTGCCGGCGTCCTCGAGGCGCTCGAACAGCTGCCGCATCACGCGGAAGCTCGACGGCGCGATACCGCCGAACACGCCCGAATGAACGCCTTCGTCGAGCACCTCGACCTGCAGATCGCCGGACACCAGCCCGCGCAACGACGTCGTGAGCCACATCTGGTCGTAGTTGCCTGCGCCGGAATCGAGGCACACGACGAGCGATACCTGGCCGAGCCGGTCGCGCAGCGCGTCGACGTACGGCAGCAGATCGTAGCTGCCCGACTCCTCGCACGTCTCGATCAGGCCGACGCAGCGCGGCCGTTCGACGCCCTGCTCGTCGAGCGCGCCGAGCGCCGCGAGGCTCGCGTAGATCGCATAGCCGTCGTCCGCGCCGCCGCGGCCGTACAGCTTGCCGTTCTCGAACTTCGGCGTCCACGGGCCGAGGTCGGCGCGCCAGCCGTCGAATTCGGGCTGCTTGTCGAGGTGGCCGTACAGCAGGATCGTGTCGGTGCTGCCCGCGCGCGTCGCCGGCGTTTCGAAGAAGATCACGGGCGTGCGGCCCGGCAGCCGAACGATCTCGAGCTTCAGCCCTTTCACCGGCTGGCGTTCGGCCCACTGCGCGGCATCGGTCACGACGCGCTCCAGATAGCCGCGTTTCGCCCAGTCCGGGTCGAACGCGGGGCTCTTCGCGGGGATCGCGATGTAGTCGGTCAGGGCGTGGAGAATTTCATCGTTCCACTTGCGCTCGACGAAGGCGACGAGCTTGTCATGGTCGAGGACGGGGGTAGTGTCGACGGAGGTCATGGTGGGTGCCGGGATCGGGCTGACGAAGATTCGGATGATACGCCGACGGCCCGCCGCCCGGGTGCATTCACGGCGCGCTGGCTTTCAGTGCCCTTTCCGCCACGGCCGGCGAGCGATACCGTTCGGCAGAACGCGCCCCATCAACCAAAACGATTACGAGCCGCCGGATTATTTAGGCCGCGAATTGATTTAGCCATTTCGTCAAGGATATTTACCGGGCGCCGGTTGTTCCGCGCATCCAGCGAATGACCGAGAAAATCGGCGAAGCCCTTATCAGTAAAGGCCGAGCGCCCGACATACCGAAACGGCGCGTCGCCGCCCGCCTACTTTCAATGACATGAATCAATATTAAAGTCATTAAATTCCGGCGTTTACCATTACCAGAACGGGCCAAAGCGATAACATGGCGACGTTAATAAAACGGCGATCCATTTCGGAATCGTCCACCGGCGCCGGCCGCGCCACCTCAACCGCATCACGTCCGTTCAAGGAGCCTCGCATGTCCGATGCCAGCTCGTCCTCCTCCCGTTCCACCGCTGCGTCGGCAGCGTCCGACGCGCCGAAGATCGGCGTCGTTCCCGCCACGCTGATGGTGGCGGGCAACATGATGGGTTCCGGCGTCTTCATGCTGCCCGCGAACCTCGCCGCCACCGGCGGCATCGCGATCTTCGGCTGGTTGATCACCGTCGTCGGCGCCGTCTCGCTCGCGCTGGTGTTCGCGAAGCTCGCGGCGATCGACCCGGCCGCCGGCGGCCCCTACGCGTACGCCAGAAAATCGTTCGGCCCGTACATGGGCTATCAGACCAACCTGATCTACTGGCTCGCGAACGTGCTCGGCAACGTCGGCCTCGCGGTCGCGGGACTCGGCTACCTCACGCACTTCTTCCCGGTGATGAAGGACCCGCTGGTGTTCGCGCTCGCGCAGATCTTCGTGATCTGGCTGTTCACCTACGCGAACATCCTCGGGCCGAACGTGGTCGGCCGCGTGCAGTCGGTCACGACCGTCGTCGCGCTGGTGCCGATCCTCGGGATGGCCCTGTTCGGCTGGTTCTGGTTCAGCAAGGACGTCTATCTCGCGGGCTGGAACGTGTCGGGCACGAGCAGCATCGGCGCGATCGGCGCGACGCTGAACTTCACGCTGTGGGCGTTCATCGGCGTCGAGAGCGCGTCGGTGTCGGCCGGCGTGGTCGAGAATCCGTCGCGCAACGTGCCGATCGCGACCGTCGGCGGCGTGGTGCTCGCGGCCGTCTGCTACGTGCTCAGCTCGACCGTCATCATGGGGATGATTCCGAACAAGGCGCTGCTCGCCTCGAGCGCGCCGTTCGCCGACGCCGCGCGCCTCGCGCTCGGCGACACCGCCGCGAACGCGGTCGCGCTGTGCGCGGCGCTCGGCTGCCTCGGCTCGCTCGCGGGCTGGACGCTGCTGGTCGGACAGACCGCGAAGGCCGCGGCCGACGACGGCCTGTTCGCCAGCGTGTTCGCACGCGTGAACTCGAAGAACGTGCCGTCGGCCGGGCTCGCGATCGTCGCCGTGATCATGACCGTGCAGGTGCTCGCGACGATGTCGCCGAGCGCAAGCCAGCAGTTCGGCAAGATCGCGTCGATCGCGGTGATCATGACGCTGCTGCCGTACATCTACTCGTGCATCGCGATCAAGGTGCTCGGCTACGGCAAGATGCCGCCGCACCAGTTCACGTTCTACACGATCGTCGGCCTGATCGGCGCGGTCTACTCGCTGTGGGCGATGGTCGGCTCCGACGGCCAGCAGACGCGCTGGTCGCTGATCTTCGTGATCGCGACGATCGTGTTCTACGAACTGTCGATCAACCGCCAGCGCGAAATCGAGGAAACCCACGTCCATCCGGGCGGCCGTTCGCCGCGCTGGGTGCGCTACTTCGCGCTCGGCGTCACCATCGTCGCGCTCGCCGCGACGTTCTGGATCTCCGTCGGCCAGCACGAGGCCGATATCCTTCACGCACGCTCGCCGGCCGCGGGCGTCGCGGCAACCCAGCACACGGGGGAATAACAGATGACCGCTTCCTTGACCCAACCGGCATTGCGCCGCCTCGGGATGAAGGCGCTGCTCGTGCAGCACGACATCGACGAGCGAACCGCGACCGGCCGCGCCGCCACCGCGCTCGCCGAAGAATTGCGCACGCGGCTCGTCGACGTCGTGATCGCGACCTCCGCCGACGACGCGTGCGCGGTGGTCGTCGCCGATCCGGCGATCCAGTGCCTGCTGCTCAACTGGGAGCTCGGCAACGATCCGGCCCACGCGCCCGCGCAGGCCGTGCTCGACGCGATGCGCGCGCGCAACGCGACGGTGCCGGTGTTCCTGCTCGCGAGCCGCGCGAGCGCGGCCGCGATTCCGGTCGACGCGATGCGCAAGGCCGACGACTTCATCTGGATGCTGGAGGACACCACCGCGTTCATCGGCGGGCGGATCGTCGCCGCGATCGAACGCTACCGCGAAACGGTGCTGCCGCCGATGTTCCGCGCGCTCGCGCAGTTCTCGCGCGTGTACGAATACTCGTGGCACACGCCGGGCCATACGGGCGGCACCGCGTTCCTGAAGTCGCCGGTCGGGCGCGCCTACTTCGAATTCTTCGGCGAAGCGCTGTTTCGCTCGGACCTGTCGATCTCGGTCGGCGAACTCGGCTCGCTGCTCGACCACTCCGGCCCGATCGGCGACAGCGAGCGCTATGCGGCGCGCGTGTTCGGCGCGCATCGCACGTATCACGTGACGAACGGCTCGTCGATGTCGAACCGCGTGATCCTGATGGCGAGCGTCACGCGCAATCAGGTCGCGCTGTGCGACCGCAACTGCCACAAATCGGCCGAGCACGCGATGACGATGTCCGGCGCGATTCCGACCTACCTGATCCCGTCGCGCAACCACTACGGCATCATCGGCCCGATCATGCCCGAGCGGCTCACGGCCGCGGCCGTGCGGCTCGCGATCGACGCGAACCCGCTGGTGCGCGGCCGCGACGGCATCAGCCCGACGCCCGTGCACGCGCTGATCACGAACTCGACCTACGACGGGCTGTGCTACAACGTCGCGCGCGTCGAGGAGCTGCTCGGCCAGAGCGTCGACCGCCTGCATTTCGACGAAGCCTGGTACGGCTATGCGCGCTTCAACCCGATCTACCGCGATCGTTATGCGATGCACGGCGATCCGGCGCGGCACGACGCGAGCAAGCCGACGGTGTTCGCGACGCAATCGACGCACAAGCTGCTCGCCGCGCTGTCGCAGGCGTCGTTCATCCATATCCGCGACGGCCGCAATCCGATCGAGCACGCGCGCTTCAACGAGGCGTACATGATGCACGCGTCGACGTCGCCGAACTACGCGATCATCGCGTCGAACGACGTGAGCGCGGCGATGATGGACGGCCCCGGCGGCGAAGCGCTGACGACCGACGCGATCCGCGAGGCCGTGTCGTTTCGCCGGATGCTGGCGCGCCTGCATGCGGAATACGACGAGAACGACGACTGGTTCTTCGACGGCTGGCAGCCGGACACGGTCGTCGACCGCAAGACCGGGCGACGCGTGCCGTTCCACGAAGCGGACGAGACGCTGCTCGCGACCGATCCGTCGTGCTGGGTGCTGCATCCGGGCGACACGTGGCACGGCTTCGGCGCGATCGAGGACGACTACTGCATGCTCGACCCGATCAAGGTGTCGATCGTCACGCCGGGCGTCGCGCCGCACGGCGGGCTGATGCCGGTCGGCATTCCCGCGTCGGTGGTGACGGCCTATCTTGACCGGCAAGGGATCGTCGTCGAGAAGACGACCGACTTCACGATCCTGTTCCTGTTCTCGCTCGGCGTGACGAAGGGCAAGTGGGGCACGCTCGTCAACACGCTGCTCGACTTCAAGCGCGACTACGATGCGAACGCGCCGCTCGAGCAAGCGCTGCCGGAGCTCGTCGCGCGCTATCCGGAGCGTTACGGCAAGCTGGGGCTGCGCGAGCTGTGCGATCTGATGTTCGCCGCGATGAGCGACCTGAAGACGACCGAGATGATGTCGCGCGGCTTCTCGACGCTGCCGCAGCCGGACTACAGCCCGGCCGAGGCGTACGAGCATCTGGTTCACAACGACATCGAGATGCTCGAGCTGTCGGAGATGGCCGGCCGCACCGTCGCGACCGGCGTCGTGCCCTATCCGCCCGGCATTCCGCTGCTGATGCCGGGCGAGAACGCAGGGCCGGCCGACGGTCCGCTGCTCGGTTACCTGAAGGCGCTCGAACAGTTCGACCGGCGCTTCCCGGGCTTCACGCACGATACGCACGGCGTCGAAGTCGACGACGGCGTGTACCGCATCGCGTGCATCAGGCAGGCGGGCCGCGATAGCGCCGCGCGCTGAGCGAAGGCGGTGAGCAGCGACCGGCGTCACGGCCGGTCGCTAACGGCCCCGGCCGGGGCCGGGGGTGCCGGCCCGCTACGCGGGCAACTTGGCGACCCACGCGGCAAGCTGCGCTTCGCCTTCGTCGTCGAGCTTGCCGCTGAGTTCTCCATACCACTGCACGATCGCGTCGGCCGGCTGCGTGGCCTTCAGGATCTCGAGGCTGTTCTCGAGGAACGCGCCGAAGAACGGAATCCCGCGCATGTAGAGGAACGTCGAATCGGTGATGCGCACATGGCCGTACACGTCGCGCAGCCACCCGAGATGCGGCAGCGCCTCGCGCGCATGACCGCTTTGCATCAATGCCGAAATGAAGTTCGTGCGCGCGGCGACGTCGGACTGTTCGTGCGTCTCATGATTGATCTCGGCCGCCTTCTGCATCCACGCCTCGCCGCGCTCCACTTCGTCGCACATCACCGACGTCGTCGCGAGCTGCACCGCGTTGTGCGCACTCGGCTCATGGCCGAACAATTCGAGCCAGTAAGGGAATGCCTCCGCGTAGCGCTGCAGCGCCGAATACGACAGCGCGCACAGACGCGCCGCGTCGGCCAGCCGGTGCGCATGCGGCGCGGCAGCCGCGATCGCCGCTTCGTGCCGGCCGGCCTGATATGCCGCCAGCGCCGCGGCCAGTTCGGGGGCGATGTCGGGGCCGCGCTGTTCGTCCGCGTCGGCGTCCGACGGTTGAGTGCGTTGCGTAGACGATGCGGGCGGCGTGAGCGACGCGGCCTCGTCGCGCGGTTTCTTCCCGAACAGCTTTCCCAGCAGACCCATGTCGTTGTCCTTGTCGTTATGGTGAAGGAATGGCGGCGCCGCATCCACGGCCGCCGCACGGCGACCGCCATCTTACGCGTGCGACGCGGTGGCGGAAACGGGCAACGGGAAAAGGCGACGGCCGCGTGCAGCCGTCCAGGAGCGCCGCGACGCGTCACGCGCGCGGCGGCCGCACGCCGCGATCCATGCCGCGCCGGTAAGCGGCCGGGCTCGTCGCCGCGACGCGCCGGAAATGCCGGCGCAACGATTCCTCCGAGCCGAAGCCCGCACGCGCGGCAACCTGCGCCAGCGACAGGGACGGCTGCGCTTCGAGCATGTCCTTCGCGACGTTCACGCGCTCGCGGATCAGCCACGCAAGCGGCGACATCCCGGTCGCGTCGGCGAACTGCCGCTGCAGCGTGCGCGGGCTCATCGCGGCATGCGCGGCCAGCGACGCGAGCGTGTGCGGCTCGGCCGCATGCGCGCGCATCCAGTCGATCAGCTTCGCGAGCCGGTCGCTGCCGCCAGGCGCGACGGGGCGCGGCACGAACTGCGCCTGCCCGCCGTCGCGATGCGGCGGCAGCACGAGCCGCTGCGCGACGCGGTTCGCGATCGCGCCGCCGTGATCGCGGCGCACCAGATGCAGCAGCATATCGAGGCCGGCCGCCGAACCGGCCGACGTGACGATCTGCCCGGCATCGACGTACAGCGCGTCGGGGTTCACGCGCAGCGCCGGATAGCGCGCCTGCAGGCGCTCCGCGTAACGCCAGTGGGTCGTCACGGTAAGCCCGTCGAGCACGCCGGCCGCCGCCAGCACGAACACGCCCGAACAGATCGAACAGAGCCGCGCGCCGCGGCGATGCGCGGCGCGCAGTTTCTTCAGCAGCGGTTCGGGCGGCCGTTCGTCCGGGTCGCGCCAGCCGGGAATCACGATGGTGTCCGCACGATCGAGCATCGCGAGCCGGTACGGCGCGGCGACCGTGATGCCGCCCGCGGCGCGCACCGGCCCGGGCTCGCTCGCACAGACCGCGAAGCGATACCAGTCGACGCCGAGTTCCGGCCGTTCGAGTGCGAACAATTCGACCACGCAGCCGAATTCAAAAGTGCAGAGCCGATCGTAGGCAAGCGCGACGACGAGATGATTGTGCATGGCGCGATGTTACCGGAACTTGTCGATCGCGCCACTGCCGGAAAACCGGCGCGCACGCGATACTGGCCTCGTTGCGGCGCATTCCGCGCCGCCTGCTCAGGAGCGCATTTCATGTCATATGTCACCGACGTCCCGGCCGCCGACAGCGCAAGCACCGCCACGCATTTCGAAGCGTCGCTGCGGTTCGAAACCGATTGCTGGGACGTGCACGACGCGCTCACGTCCGGCGCAGCCGATTTCGTGCTGCTCGACGTTCGCGGTCCCGAACAATTCGCGGCCGGCCACGTGCCGGGCGCGCGCAACCTGCCGCACCGCAAGATCGTCGCGGGCAAGCTCGGCGACCATCCGGCCGACACGCTGTTCGTCGTCTACTGCGCGGGCCCGCACTGCAACGGCGCCGCGCGCGCGGCGATCCGGCTCGCGCGGCTCGGCCGCCCGGTGAAGCTGATGATCGGCGGGATCGCCGGCTGGCGCGACGAGGGTTTCGCGCTGAGCA
The DNA here is from genome assembly GCF_000745665.1 of Burkholderia sp. WP42. Lineage (NCBI taxonomy): Bacteria > Pseudomonadati > Pseudomonadota > Betaproteobacteria > Burkholderiales > Burkholderiaceae > Burkholderia > Burkholderia sp. WP42. The sequence continues at coordinate 22,753 of NZ_KN050726.1, forward strand.
ACTATGCGCAAATGGAAACCGGTGCCATGCACTGATCGTCGTTAAAAACGCAACAATCAATTGCCGAAGGAAGGCCTGCACACGAACGGAAAAAGCGCGACAATCGGTCTCATTGCAGTCTGGACGGAGTAGCAACATGCCACACGCAGTCCTGATTCAGGTAGCCGGTTCGATCGCAGCGATCGCGCTCTATTTCCTGCCGGCCGTCATCGCCGACCGGCGCGGGCGGCACGACAAGCTGACGATCGCGATGTTCAACGCACTGTTCGGATGGACCGGCATCGGCTGGCTGATGACGCTCTACTGGGCGTGCCAGCCGAACCCGCGGGCCGACGTCGCGCAAACGATCCTCGCGAAGCGCCGCGGCATCAGCATGCGGACCTTCTCGACCGGCCTCGTCGAGCGCGTGCAGCGCCGTATCGCCGCCCAGGAGCAATGGGCCGAAAAGCAGGGCTGCCGCTGAACCGCCTGTTCACGCCTGGCTCGCGATGCCGAAGTTCGGCATCCTGATGTTGGTCGACGCGCGGTAGTCCCACACGAGCCCGCTGGGCAGCTCGCCGCTGCTCGCATGTAACCACGCGTCGAACGCCCCCGTCGTCACCGCCCGCGCGATGCGCTCGCCCGGGCAGCCATGCGGCCCCGTACCGAAGCCGAAAGTCGGCGCAGGCGCGCGGCCGGGCAGCAGGCGATGCGGCTCGCGATGCACGGCCGGATCGCGGTTCGCCGCGGCGAGCACGACGAGGATCGCCGCGCCGGCATCGACGCTCACGCCTTCGATCGTCGTATGCGACGCGACGAAGCGGCGTGTGTTCTGCACCGGCGAATCGAAGCGCCCCACTTCCGCGACGAATGCGTCGAGCGCAGCGGCATCCGGAATCGCCCGCCCGCCGTCCGCGCTCGCGCGCGCCGACTCTTCCCATGCGATCAGCACGTTGCCGAGCCACGCGGCGCTCGCCTCGCATGTCTGCGACAGCAATCCGACCAGATTCGCGACCAGCGCGCCGCCGGCCTGCCAGCCCGCGGCGCGCGCCGCATCCTGAACTGCCGCGACGAGCGACCCGTCCCGGGCGCGCGTGCGTGCGACCCGCTCCGTCATCCGTTCGAGCAAGCGCCGCGCAGCATCGCTTGCACGCGCCAGCGTCGCGTCGTCCGACAGCGGCGACAGCGCGGCGACGAACGCGACGACGAGCGCAGCGATGTCGTCGAGCTGTGCTTCATCGAAGCCGAGCAGATCGGCGACCGCGCAGACGGGCACCGTCAGGCACCATGCGTTCAATGCCTCGGCGTCGAGCGGCGCGCGCAGGCGGCGGCCGGCGAACGACGCGGTCCGCTCGCGCAACGCGTGCGCGTCGATCGATGCGAATGCCGCGCGCAGCGCCTGTTTCGGCACGTCGTGGCGCAACGCGCCGTCGTTCATGCGGATCAGGTCGCCGAACAGCGCGCCGGCGGTGGTGCCGCGCAACGCGGGCGGCACCGGCGCATCGAGCGGCCTGACGCGGCAGGTCGGATGGCCGAGCACCGCCGCCACGCTGGCCGCGCGGCTCGCGACCCACAGGCCGAGCGTCGCGTCGAACGCGAGCGGCGGCCCGTCGACGAGCGTCGCGTAGTAGGGATAGGGATCGCGGTGCGTAACCGCGGCAATCGGATCGGTCGGGTTCATGCGTGCAGTATCGGCGCGCAGGCCGGCAGCATGTTTCGGGTCGACGTGAAATGTCGATGTGCGGGTGTGTGGGGGGCTTGGGGGCGCGCGGGCCGCGGTGGCGCGGTGGCGCGGTGGCGCGGTGGCGCGGTTGGTGCGTGGGTGCGTGGGTGCGTGGGTGCGTGGGTGCGTGGGCGCGTGACCGCAGTGGCCGCGGTGAGCGGGATCGCCGCGACGACCGCAATGACACAATGCCGCTGTGAACCCGCCAGCACAATAGGCGCAGCGGCCGCACCGAACCGGCGCCCCGCTCCTGCGTCAGGCCGCCGAACGAAAGCGAAACGTTTGCATGCGCACGCGCGCGCGGCCGGCCGAAATCGCGCGCGGTTCGGGCGCGACCGTCTCGTGGTGAAACATTTCCTGCCGGAAGTGGCCGCCGTCGTCGAACCACTGGCAGATCAGCCAGTCGGCGTCGTCGAACACGACGGGGCCCGCGTAAATCACGGTCATGCGCGGGCCGCCGGTTTTCAGCGTCACGACATCGCCGACGCGAAAGCGGCTGCGGTGATTTTCTCGGATTGTCATCGCTCTCTCGATTTTTATATATTCATTATTTCCGGCGCCCCGCCGGCCGATCATTCGGATATGCCGCAGATTAACAATCCGAAAAATAACCGGCAACTCCCGAAAACCGAAAAAATACCGGTCTTAAAATCGGGACAATACGTAAATCGGGTACGCCGGGCGCATGATTGGCGCCAATGCCGGCGCGGCTTGCGCGCCGACTCCCGCCAATCGGCCGGAATTCGCAGAGTAAACGATGTAATTGCCGCAGTCACCGAAGATTAAATCGACTGCGGCTTCGTTTGATAACGGTCAACCGGTATCCATCTGGAAAACGTTACCCCGATTTAGCCACGATCATTCTGCGAAACGGACCGGCGAATTGTCCCGCGCGGCGAACCAGCGATCGAGATCGCTGCCCGGCACCGCCTCTTGCGCGAAGGTAAACGTGCCGTCGCGCGCCATTTCCGTCGCCGCCCTCAGAAATGCGCCCAGCGCGGTCCGCGCGAGCGCGCCGCCGACGCTCACGCGCTTCACGCCGAGCGCGGCGAGTTCGTCCATGCTCAGCACGCCGCCCCGCAGCCCCATCACGACATTGACCGGCGCGCCGACGGCGCGGGTGACGGCCGCGATGTCGTCGCGATCGGTCAGGCCCGGCGCATAGATCACGTCGGCGCCCGCATCGCGATAGGCGGTCAACCGCGCGATCGTGTCGGCGAGATCGCGGCGTCCGTGCAGATAGTTCTCGCAACGCGCGGTCAGCATGAACGGAAACGGCAGCTCGCGCGCCGCGGCAACGGCCGCCGCGATGCGCTCGACCGCGAGGTCGTGCGGATAGATCGGCGCGTCGGCGCGTCCGGTCGCATCCTCGATCGAGCCGCCCACCGCGCCGGCCGCGGCCGCCAGCCGGATCGTGTCGGCCACCGTGTCGGGCGCATCGCCGAAGCCGTTCTCGAGATCGGCGCTGACCGGCAGACCGCCTGCGGCGACGATCTCCGCGATGTGCGCGAGCATTTCGTCACGGCCGATCGCGTTGTCCGGCCGGCCGCGCGAATAGGCAAAACCGGCGCTGGTGGTGGCGAGCGCATCGAAGCCGGCCATCGCGAGCAGCCGCGCGGAGCCGGCATCCCACGGGTTCGGGATGATGAACGCGCCGGGGCGCGTATGCAGCGCACGAAACGCTTGCGCGTGGCGCAATTGCAGAACGGAATCGGACATCGTCGTCTCCTCGGAACGGGAGACGCCAGCATACGCGCGCACGGCGCGGGCACGGTTCGGCGTGCGCTGAAATATCGATGCGGGCGAGACCGGCACGGGAGCCGCGCCGTTTGATCGCGACCATGCGCGTGCGAGCGCCGGGCCGTCTGCCGCCGTGTTAGATCCGTGTTGGACCCGTGTCAGGCCGTCGGCGGCGCAAGCGTCCCGCAGCCGCGCGCGCGGCTACACGACGTACGCGCCCTTCGCATGCAACTCGGCTTCGGTGCGCTCGAGCGCCGCGACCGCACCGCTGCCTTCCAGCGCGAGCAGCTGCGCGACCAGCGCTTCGGCCATCGCATGCGCGGCCACCAGCGACGGAAAGAACGACGGGCTGTCGTGCGTGAAGATCAGTTGCGCATCGGCATGCAGCGCGATCGGCGCGACCGCGCTGTCGGTGATCGCGACGATCTTGCTGCCCTGCACTTTCGCGGCCTGCGCCACGCGCGTCGCTTCGGTCGAATACGGCGCGAAGCTGACGATCACGGTCACGCTGTGTTTCGCGATGGTGCGAAGCTCCATCTCGAGCGAACCGGCGACGCCGTTGAGCAGCGACACGGTCGGCCGGAACAGCCGGTAGCCGTACACGAAGCCGAACGCCACCGGATAGCACGACCGGAAGCCCGCGACGTGCACGTGCGCTGCCTTGCGGATCAGCTTCGCGGCGTCGGCGAGCGCGTGCTCGTTCTGTGCGGCGGTCGCCGACAGATTGTGCTGCTGGGCCGCGAGCAGGTCGTGCGCGAGCGACGCCTTCGCGTCGGGCCGCACGAGCGAGCGCGCGCGCTGCGTGAGCGGCTCGGGGCGCGTGCGCACGCGCGCGACGCACAGATCGCGCAGCTCGTTCCAGCCGGGAAAACCGAATTGCTGCGCGAGGCGCACGAGCGACGCCGGCTGAACCTGCGCGTGCTGCGCGACCTTGCGCATCGACGACGTGGCGACCTCGTCGGGATGATCGAGCAGAAATGCAGCACCCGCCTGGAATTGCGGGCTCAGTTCGGAAAATTGCGCCCGAATCCGGGACGCGAGTTCATCGAAATTGGCAGCCATCTTGGTGAGAGCGGGAACCGGTCGCCCATGGTATCACCGGCCCCGCGCGCACCGTTCAGCGCAGCACGTCCACGCGATCGACGTCGACCTTCACGCTGCCGGACCACTTGCGCTCGAACTCGCCGGTCAGCTTCACGTCGCTCTGCTCGCTGACGGGCTGCCCCGCCGCCCACAGCTTCCGGTCGATTTCGACGCGGATCGTGCCGGTCCCATCGGCGAACTCGTAGTCGTCGCCGCCGACGTGCCGGACGATCCGTCCGTGCAACTGCACCGGCTGGTCGTCCTTGCCGGTGGCGAGCAGGTCCTTCACGGTCGTGGCGGCGGCCGCCGACGGCCCCGTGTATTGCGCGTGCGCGCCCGCCGACAGCGTGGCGAGCGCGACGGCCAGGATGCTGAACCGTTTCTTCATGATGTCGTTTCCTCTTCTTCGATGGTGCGCCGCGCCCGGATCGAGCGCGACGGCCAGAGCTTACGAAGCGTAAGATTAAGCGCACCTGAAGGCGCGAACCGCGCGACGCGGTCGTGGCGCCGGGCGCCGGCACTTAAGCACGACCTAAGATACGGGCGCTTATCATGGACACCCCGGGCGCGTCGCGCCCTGCTGAAGAGATACCAATCCATGCGCGTACTGCTCGTCGAGGACGATCCGCTGATCGGCAGCGGGCTTGAACAGGGCCTCAGACAGGAAGGCTTCGCGGTCGACTGGGTGAAGGACGGCGACGCCGCGTCGCTCGCGCTGCGCTCGACCGGCTACGGGCTGCTGCTGCTCGACCTCGGGCTGCCGAACCGCGACGGTCTGTCGGTGCTCGCGGCGCTGCGCCGCCGCGACGAAACGCTGCCCGCGATCATCATCACCGCGCGCGACGGCGTGCCGGACCGCATCGCCGGCCTCGACAGCGGCGCCGACGACTACCTCGTCAAGCCGTTCGTGCTCGAGGAGCTGCTCGCGCGCATTCGCGCGGTCACGCGGCGTCACGCCGGGCGCGCGCAGACGACGCTCGCGATCGGCCCGCTGCGGCTCGATCCGATCAAGCATCTGGTGTGGCTCAACGACGACGAAGTCACGCTGTCGCCGAAGGAGTTCGTGCTGCTGCACGAACTGATGCGCGACCCCGGCGCGGTGATTTCGCGCGAACAATTCGAGGAACGGCTGTACAGCTGGGGCGAAGAGATCGAGAGCAACGCGGTGCAGGTTCACATCCACAACCTGCGCAAGAAGCTCGGTCACGACATGATCCGCACGGTGCGCGGCGTCGGCTACCGGATCGGTGACGGCGCATGAGCGGCCTGCAACAGGCGATCGCGCGCTGGCGCAGCGCGTCGCTGCGGCGGCGCCTGCTGATGTGGCTGCTGCCCGCCGCCTGCGCGATCGGGCTGGTCGCGAGCGCGGGCACCTACTGGGGCGCGCTGCGCGAACTCGACGACCTGCTCGACGATCAGATGCGCAGCATGTCGAAGCAGATCGTGGTCGGCCCGAACGGCGAGCTGTCGTTCCGCGATCGCGGCAGCGACAAGCACGGCTTCAAGCGCGACGATCCCGACGCCGTACTGCTGCAGGTATGGCGCGACGGCACGCTCGTCTATTCGACCGATCGCGAATCGGCGCTGCCGCCGCCGACGCGGTCGGGCATCGCGAGCGTCGACGTCGACGGCCAGCCGTGGCGCACCTACGTGACCGAACGCGCCGGCACCACGATCCGGCTCGCACAGGCGCGCCACGCGCGCTGGGAAGCGATCGCGGGCATCGCCGTGCATCTGCTGTGGCCGGTGTTCTCGATGCTGCCGGTGCTCGCGATCGGGCTGTGGTTCGGCATCGGCGCGGGGCTGCGACCGCTGCGCACGATCGCGTCCGGGCTGAAGCGCAGGAATGCCAACAACCTCGAACCGGTCGACGTCGCGTCGATGCCGAACGAGGTTCGCCCGCTCGCCGAAGCGATCAACGACCTGCTCGCGCGGCTCGAGCGCGCCTTCACACTGCAGCGGCACTTCATCGCCGACGCCGCGCACGAGCTGCGCACGCCGATCATGGGATTGTCGATACAGTCGGAATTGTTGCGGCGCGCGTCGACGGCCGACGAACGCGAGCAGATCCTCGCGCAGATCCATGCGGGCACGACGCGTCTCGGCCATCTCGCCGAGCAGTTGCTGACGCTCGCGCGCCTCGAGCCCGATGCGCCGGCGGCCGCAGCGGCCGCCGCGCGCGTCGATCTCGCGGCACTGTGCCGCTCGGTCGTCGCGGAGCGCGCGCGGGTCGCCGATGCGCATCGCATCGACCTCGGCGCGATCGTGTCGTCGCCGGTGATGGCCGCCGGCAATCCCGACACGCTGCGCGTGCTGCTGAACAACCTGGTCGACAACGCGATCCGCTATGCGGGCGAAGGTGCGCGCGTCGACGTGTCGGCACGCGTCGAAGGCGCGACGCCCGTGCTCGAAGTCGCCGACAACGGCCCCGGCATCCCCGAGGCGGAGCGCAACGACGTGTGGGAACGCTTCTATCGCGGCGCGGGCGCGCAGGCCGTCACGTCGTCCGGCAGCGGGCTGGGGCTGTCGATCGTCAAGCGGATCGCCGAACAGCATCGCGCGACCGTCGCGCTCGGCACGACCGAGGGCGGACGCGGGCTGACCGTGACGGTGCGCTTCCCGGCCGCGGCATGACGAGGCCAGACGAGTCCTGACGCGGGCCGGTCGCGCGGCTTGTCCACAGATTGTGTTGGCAAGCTTGTGGACAACCGGCCGCCAACGACAGCAAGCCATTGATCCGAAAAGATTTGATCGGTGTGCGCAGCAAACGCACCGTCGCGCATGGCTATCGCATGTGATACGCAGCAACGCGACGTCGCCGCGGACACCGCTGGTAGCCTCGACATCGCGAACCGTGCGGCTCGGCGATACCGAATTCATTGAAGCGGCAGTTCATGCCGACCCAGCTTCGTCGCGCACTCGCCAGCAGTCCGACGTATTTCAACGATGCGATCGAATGGTCGACCGTGACGTTTCGATCAGCCGCCATCGCGAAACAACAGCTGCCGTCGTTCCGGAAAGTCGCGCCGACGGGCATTCGCACGCCGTGAACCGCCGCGCAGCGGGACACCGCGCCACACGATCGCCACCCGCACTTCTCCACAGAAAATGTTGGCAAGCTTGTGGATATCCTGCGCACCGCGACGTTAAGCCCTTGATCCGACGGACTTTGGCACGTGTGATGCGGATGCTGCGTCAGCCGGGCCGCGTTATGCACGGCTTCGCCGCAGTTCGCATCACGATGCCACGAGGCCAGACCCGCGCTGCACGACGTGCGCATCGCGGCACTTACCCACAGATTGTGTTGGCAAGCTTGTGGATATCCTGCGCAAGCGTTCGCTAAGCCATTGATCGGCCGGCGATTCGCGAGCCATGTCAACGTTTCGGCACGGCCGTCGCGCCACACCGGCGATCCCCGTGCGTCCCTTGACGGCCGCGCACGCGACGCGTCACGATCACACGACGCCGCGCGCACGTCACGCGTCGGCGCCACGGGCCGGCCGCTCCGCCCGCATTCGACAACGACACATCACTCCGAGGAAGGCCATGGAACATTTCAACGCAGGGCAAATGCTGGTCGCGCTCGTGCTCGTCGCAATCGTCGTCTATCCGTACGTGCGCATCGTGCGGCGCACGGGCCACTCGGGCTGGTGGATCCTGACGATGTTCGTGCCGGTGCTGAACTTCATCATGTTGTGGGTCTTCGCGTTCGCGCGCTGGCCCGCCACCGACGATCGGCAACGCTAGGGCCTGCTCACGCTGATAACGGGCTTGCGAACCGGCCTACGCATCGGATGAGCCGGCGCGCCCGCTTGTCCACAGATTATGTTGGCAAGCATGTGGACAGCATGCGCATACCGGCACCAAGCGCTTGATCCGAAAGACTTTCTGCGCGGTGCTCCAAATGCGGCACGCGGCGCGCAACGCCGCCTCCCGCTTGTCCACAGATTGTGTTGGCAAGCATGTGGATAGCCTGCGCACACCGCAACCAAGCGCTTGATCCGAAAGACTTTGTTCCCATCGCTTCGAATCGGGCAGCGCCCGCCGCCGCTGCGGCCGCGTTGCGGCAAGCGCGGCGGCCAGCCGGCTTTTCCACATATTTTGTTGGCAAGGATGTGGATATCCTGAGCATGCGCGACGTAAGTCGTTGATCGCACAACGTTTGGCTGCCGCGGTCACGACTGCGGCAGCGCCTGCCTCGATCGCCGCCCCCCGCCCGTCACGCGAATGTCGCGACCGCGATCCGCGCCGCCGCGGCGATCACGTTCTCCTTCGCCTTCGCATCGGCGCGTGCCTGCGTGTAGTACACGGCCAGCACGATCGGCGCGCGCGACGGCAGCCACACGACACCCGCGTCGTTCGTCGTTCCGTAGTCGCCGGTGCCGGTCTTGTCGGCGACCTGCGAACCGGCCGGCACGCCCGCGCGAATCCGCTTGTCGCCGACCTTGTTGCCGCGCATCCATGCCACCAGTTGCGCACGCTGCGCGGGCGGCAACGCGTCGCCGAGCGTGAGCGCGCGGATGCTCGCGGCCATCGCCGCGGGCGTCGTCGTGTCGCGCAGGTCGCCCGGCAGCGCCGTATTCAGCGCGGTTTCCCAGCGGTCGAGACGGAACGTGTCGTCGCCGATCGAGCGTGCATACGCGGTCACGGCCGCCGGCCCGCCGATCAGCTTCATCGCCAGGTTCGCGGCCGTGTTGTCGCTGTACTGGATCGCCGCCTCGCACAGCTGCGCCACCGTCATCCCGGTGTCGACATGCCGGCCCGACACGGGCGAGGAGTTGACGAGATCGGCCTGCGCATACGTCACGCGCTGCTGCAGCAAACCGGGATGCTCGACGCTCCGCGCGAGCACCGCCGCGCCGAGCATCGCCTTGAACGTACTGCAGAACGGAAAGCGCTCGTCAGCGCGATGCTGCGCGCGCCGGCCGCTCGCGGTATCGATCGCGCATACGCCGAGGCGGCCGCCCGCCGCCCGCTCGAGCGCGGCGAACGTCGCGGCGGACGCGATGTCGGGTGCGGCGGCCGACGGCGCCGCGCACGCGCCGACGGTCACGACGAGCGGCGCCGATGCCGCGGCCAGCAACAAGGTTCGACGTTGCGATGAGTAGGTCATGTCATGTCTCTCGTGGTGGAATGGATGCAGAACGGCCGGCCGGCGAGACAGCACTATCGTGACTTTACGTTTGTCCGACAAGCAATGATAATTGGGCGCTGACAAAAGAATTTCTTATGACAAAGCTCCGTCCTCGTCTCCCATTGAACGCGTTGCGCGCCTTCGAATCGTCCGCGCGCCACCTGAATTTCACGCGCGCCGGCCTCGAGCTGAGCGTCACGCAGGCAGCCGTGAGCCAGCAAGTACGTTCGCTGGAGGAGCGGCTCGGCTGTGCGCTGTTCACCCGCCTGCCGCGCGGCCTGGGCCTCACCGACGAAGGGCGCGCGCTGCTGCCGGTGCTCAGCGACGCGTTCAGCCGGATCGAAACCGTGCTCAATCAGTTCGACGGCGGGCGCTTCCACGAGGTGCTGACGCTCGGTGCCGTCGGCACCTTTGCCATAGGCTGGCTAATGCCACGCCTGAAGCGGTTCGGCGAGACGCACCCGTTCGTCGAGCTGCGACTGCGCACCAACAACAACGTCGTCGATCTCGCCGGCGAAGGCCTCGATTTCGCGATCCGCTTCGGCGAAGGCAACTGGCCCGCGACGCGCAACGAGCGGCTGCTCGACGCGCCGCTCAGCGCGCTGTGCGCGCCGGACATCGCGCGGCGTCTGTCGCGGCCGGCCGATCTCGCGAACGAAACGCTGCTGCGCTCGTACCGCACCGACGAATGGCTGGGCTGGTTCGACGCCGCGCAGGTCGAGCCGTGGACGGTCAACGGGCCGGTATTCGATTCATCGCGACTGATGGTCGAGGCCGCGATGCAGGGCGCGGGCATCGCGCTCGCGCCGGCTTGCATGTTCGCGCGCGAGTTGCAGCTCGGCATGCTGGCGCGGCCACTCGACATCGACGTGCGCGGCGGCGCCTATTGGCTCACGTCGCTGAAGTCGAAGCCGCTGACGCCCGCGATGCAGTTGTTTCGCGACTGGATCGTCGCGGAAGCGGCCGACGCCCCGCCGCACGAATGAGGCACGCGTGTTTGTCCACAGAAAATGTTGGCAAGGATGTGGATATCCTGGGTACCCGGCGCGTAACCCGTTGATCGGGCACGAATTCCAGGTGCCACGTGCGCATCGCGCATTGGCCGCCACAGGATCGAGGCGAACGCGGCCGATTCCGAACTATGAGGAATCTATCGCGTGACACTTATCCACAGATTTTGTTGGCAAACCTGTGGATATTCCGCCAAAGTGCCGCGCAAGCCACTGATGCAAAAGGGAATTTGGTAGATCGCGCGCCGCAGGTCAACGATGCGACATCGATTGGCACCTGTGCGTCACCTGTGCGGTGCCCGTTTCACGACCGTCCGACAAGTGTCCGATCGTGAGCCGGTTCTCCACAGATTTTGTTGGCAAGCGTGTGGATATCCTGCGCACCGCGCCGCTAACTCATTGAGCGCACGGGAATTTGTATGCACGGCGCTGGATCGGGCAGCGCCGGCGCGGGCAGCAACGCACGCGCCGGCACCGTCCGCGTCAATGCCGGTCGAGACCGCTGCGCAGCTCGCTCGCCTTGTCGCGCAGCGCCTCGTAGCCCGAGCGCGCATGTTCGGGCAGATCGGGGTCGCCGATCAGCGCACCGAGCGTCTCGATCAGGCTGAACAGAATGCCTTTCGCCGCGCCCGCCGCAATGCTCTGCGATTCGATCGACTTGTGCAGATGGTCGACTGCTGCTTCGAGATTTTCTAGCTTGTGCTCGTCCCGATCGTCGGGCCGGTTGTCCGTGGTCATCTTGGATGCCTCCGCCATAGTTAAAGGGTCATGTCGGGATTCTATGCCGCGGCGCGCGTATGTGGCACGACCTGGCTCAACGACGCGCCGCCCGGCCGCTACAGCACCGCGACCACCTTCACGCGCCCGGACCGCTCGGCCGCCGCGACCACCTGCCCGTCGACGCGGCGGAACATCAGCGAGACCGTCTCGTCGCCGACGCGCAGTTCGTCGATGCGCAGCCAGTCCACCCCTTCCGGCAGCGCCGGGCGCTCGACGCGCACCTCGAGACGCGACGCGTCGACGCTCACGCCGAGGCACGCCTGCAGCATCATGAACGGCGCGCCCGCCGCCCACGCCTGCGGCAGACACGCGACCGGATAGGCCGTCGGCGGCTCGCCGCGCCGGCGCGGGAAGCCGCAGAACAGCTCGGGCAGCCGCATCTCGAAGCTGACCGCTGCTTCGAACAACGCACGCAGCAGGCTCACTGCGGCCGTCTTGTCGCCATAGCGCGCGAGCCCGCGTGCGATCAGCGCATTGTCGTGCGGCCACACAGAGCCGTTGTGATAGGCCATCGGATTGAAGCGCGGCTGCCCGGCCGCGAGCGTGCGGATGCCCCAGCCGGTCTGGAACAGCGTCGAGCCGAGCACGCCGGCCACCGCCGCCCCGCGTTCGGCATCGGGCAAGCCGAATGCGAGCAGATGGCCGGCGTTCGACGCCAGCACGCGACACAGCTCGCCGTGCCCGTCGAGCGCGATCCCGTAGAAGTCGCCGTCCGGCATCCAGAACAGCGCTTCGACCTGCTCGCGCAGCGTCTTCGCGCGCAACGCGTAGCGCGCCGCATCGGCCGCATGACCGCGCCGATGCGAACACGTCGCCATCGCGTCGAGCGCCGCGCACGCATACGCCTGCACTTCGACGAGCGCGATCGGCCCGTCCGGGAAGCGGCCGTCCGCGTGGAACACCGAGTCGTGGCTGTCCTTCCAGCCCTGGTTCGCGAGCCCGCGCTCCGACGTGCGCTGGTAATCGAGCAAGCCGTAGGGATTGCGGTCGCACTTGTCGATCACCCACTGCGCGGCGCGCTCGAGCGCGGGCCACAGCTCGTCGATCAGCGCATCGTCGCCGGTATGTTCGACGTAGGCGCCCGCGAGCACGATGAACAGCGGAGTCGTGTCGACGCCGCCGTAGTACAGCGCGAACGGCACCTCGCCGGTGGCCGCCATCTCGCTGCGGCGGAACTCGTGCATGATCTTGCCCGGCTCCGCGTCGCGAAACGCCGACGTCTCGCGCGCCTGATGCTCCGCGAGAAAGCGCAGCACGCCGCGCGCCAGCGACGGCTGCAGCCACAGCATCTGCAACGACGTGATGACCGCGTCGCGGCCGAACGGCGTCGAGAACCACGGAATGCCCGCATACGGGTACGGCCCGGTGTCGAGCTGCGTCGTGAGCAGGCCGAGATCCGCGAGCGAGCGGTCGAGCCACGCGTCGAACAACGGGTTGCCGGTGTTCACGCGCGCCATCGATTCGCGTCGCGAACGCATCTCGCGGTGCACGCCGACGAGCGCGGTGCGCAGCGCGACGCGCCCGCAGCCGGGGCCTTCGCCGTCGTGCGCGGGGCCGAGCGTCGCGTCGACGGTCAGATAGATCGACAGGCACGCCTGGGCGGCGATCGTCAGCGTGTAGTCGGCACGGTCGACCGACAGCGCGTCGGGCGCCGGCGAGAAATGCACGGTGACGTTGCGCTCGACGCCGTCGAGGCCGTCGTAGCGCAGCCGCACGGCGCCGTCGGCGACGCGCGGCGCGGCGACCGTGCCGCGCTTCGGGCGCTGCGTGCCGCGCACTTCGAACATGTCCTTGAAATCGGCCGCGAACGACAGCGACAGCGGCACCTCGGCCTCGCTCGCGCCGTAGTTGGTGAGCGTCAGCGCTTCGTACAGCACGTCGCCCGCGAGCACGCGCGTGCGTTCGATGTGGATCACGCCTTCGGGCGTCTCGTGGCCGCCGAGCGGCGGCAGCGGACGGTTCGTCAGATGCGCGGTGAACGACGCGTTGTCGGCGCTCGTCGCGCCCGACAGCAAGGACGGCGCGCGACCGCCGAAGGTCAGACGCCATGCGGACAGCACGCGCATGTCGTCGACGAACAGACCGTCGTCGCGGCCACCGATGTCGCCGAGCGCATCGCTGACGACGAACGCGTCACCGGACTTGAGGACGTACTGATTGTTGCGTGCGAGCGCCTGCGGGTCGGCTTCGGGCGCGATGAACGCGGGACCCGACGCCCGGGCGGGAGAAACCGGCGCGACTTGCGGCGCCTGCGTCGTGGTGGCTTCGGCGTGATTCGGCATCGATGCTCCTGTGTCGAAACGCAACGCGCGGCGCGCGTCGCGTGTTTCGCACAGGATAGGCCAGAACGATGGATGTGCGCAGCGCGTGTGTGGCAGAGGCGCTGCGTGGGCGCGAGTGGCTGGCGTGGCCCGCCCGGCGTCAGTCCACCGGGCACATCGCGAGCCGCCCCATCGCCTCGCCCGCGCCGCGCACGGCACAGGTCGCGGGCTCGTCGGCGACGCGGGCGACCAGCCCCGTCTCGTCGCGCAGCAGGCGTTCGAGATCCGCGAGCAGCGCGCCGCCGCCCGTCAGCACCACGCCGCGATGCGCGATGTCGGTCACCAGTTCGGCCGGCGCGTTTTCCAGCACCGATTTCACCGCGCCGATCACCTGCTTGAGCGGCGCGGCGAGCGCGTCGGCCACGTCGTGATTGGACAGCTCGATCGAGCGCGGCAGCCCATCGCCGATGCCGCGTCCGATCGCGCGCGTCGACGTGCGCGGCACGGCGCTGGTGGCCGAGCCGATCGTCTGCTTGACGCGCTCGGCCGTCTGTTCGCCCAGCAGCACGCCGTACACGTTGCGCACGTAGTTGATGATCGCGGCGTCGAACTGGTTGCCGCCGACGCGGATCGCCTCGCGATACACGATGCCGCCGAGCGCGATCACCGCGACTTCGGTCGTCCCGGCGCCGATGTCGACGACCATCGAGCCGACCGGCTCGGTGACCGGCAGGCCCGCGCCGAGCCCGGCCGCGAGCGCTTCCTCGATCAGCGCCACGTCCGATACGCCGGCCGCGAACGCGGCTTCGCGCACCGCGCGACGCTCGACCGCCGTGGCGTCCGACGGCACGCATAGCGTGACCTCGACGCGCCGGCGAAAGCGCGAACGCGTGTGCGACATGTCGATGAAGCGGCGGATCATCTGTTCGGCGGCGTGCGCATCGGCGATCACGCCGTGCCGCATCGGCCGCACGGCCTGCAGATGCCCCGGTTCGCGCCCGAGCAGCGCCTTCGCCCGCTCGCCGACCGCTTCGAGGGTCGGACGCGCATCGGACATGCCGGCCTTGCGGAAGCAGACGACCGACGGCTGGTTCAGGACCACGCCGCGCTCGTGCGTATAAATCCGCGTACTCGCCGTTCCAGGGTCGATCGCAACGGGTTGCGCAAACAACTTTCCGAACAGCGGTGTCGACATATCAACCCTTTTCATGAACAAACCGGCCTGAACGGCCGGCCCGCATCGATGCGGCACGCATTTGCGGTCCCATCACGGACTTAGCGGCAAATCGTTCCGATACTTTAGGCAATTCTAATGATTTTTTTGCGACGAAATGACCGAAAACCCGGGCCGGCCGCCGCACGACTACGCGCCGAGCGCTCGCGCTGCGCTTGTAAAACACGGTAATCTCTCGGTCTTGCCTGCCCCCGGCAGGCTTCCGACGCCCGATCACGCCAGGTATTCCAACATGACAGCGCCTGCCTCCCTTCGCTGGCTCGCGGCGCGCCGGCTCGGCGCAACGCTCGTTGCGCTCTGGTGCTGCGCCGCCGCCGCGCAGCCCGTGCCGGCCGCCGACCCCGCAACGCGCGCCGCCCAGGCAGGCGCCGGCGCGGCCGGCGCCGCTTCGGCCGCGGCCGTGGCATCCGCGACGATAGCGCCTGCAGCCGTGGCCGCCGCCGCGGCACCCGCCCCCACACCGAGCTGCACCGCCGACGGCGGTCCGGCCGGCCGCCCACCGGTCGGCCTCGTGCTGTCGGGCGGCGGCGCGCGCGGCTACGCGCACCTCGGCGTGCTGAAGGTGCTGGAAGACAACCGTATCCCGATCGACTGCATCGCGGCCACCAGCATGGGCGCCGTGGTCGGCGGCCTGTATGCGAGCGGGATGGCCGCCGATGAAATGCGCAAGCGCCTGTCCGAAGTGAACCTGACCGACATCGCGTTCGACGTGACCGACCGCGCCGACCTGCCGCAAAGCAGCCGCGAGGACGAGCGCCTGTACATCAACAGCCTGACGCTCGGGTTCGGCAAGAAAGGCGTGAAGGCGCCGGTCGGCCTCGTGCAGGGCAACCGGCTGCAGGCGCTGCTCGCCGACTGGACCGCCGCCGTGCCGACCAACCAGCCGTTCGACCGGTTGCCGATCCCGTACCGCGCGGTCGCGACCGATCTGCAGACGGGCCAGATGGTCGTGCTGGACCGCGGCTCGCTGCCGCTCGCGATCCGCGCGAGCATGGCGATGCCCGGCCTGTTCGCGCCGGCCGAGATCAACGGGCGCGCGCTGGTCGACGGCGGGCTCGTCAGCAACCTGCCGGTCGACACCGCGCGGCAGATGGGCGCGAAGGTCGTGATCGCCGTCGACATCGGCTCGCAGCTGCGCCCGCTCGACGCGCTCGCGTCGCCGGCCGACGTGATGCAGCAGATGGTCGGCATCCTGATTCGCCAGAACGTGACGTCGCAGCGCAAGCAGCTCGCCGCGCAGGACGTGCTGCTCACGCCTGACCTCGGCTCGCTGGCGTTCACCGACTTTCAGAACGCGAAGCAGGCGATCGCCGCGGGCGCGGCTGCAGCGACGGCCGCGCTGCCGCGCCTCAGGCACCTCGCGCTCACGCCCGAGCAGTACGCGGCGTACCGGTCCGCGCATGCGCAGCCGCTGCCGCCGCCGATCCGCATCACGCGCATCGAGATCAAGACGACCGGCGGCGTGCCGAAACGCGTCGTCAGCGATGCGCTGCACGTGAAGCCGGGCGACATCTACGATCCGGCGACCGTCAGCCAGGACCTGCTGCGGCTCACGACCGACGGCAATTTCGAAAGCGTGACGCAGCAGATCGTGAGCCACGGCGACGACAACGTGCTCGAGATCGATGCGCGCGAGAAATACTGGGGGCCGAATTTCCTGCTGTTCGGCGTCGGGATGTCGAGCAGCTCGACCGACGAAGGCGGCTTCCGCCTGCACGTCGGCTACCGGCGGCCGTGGCTCACCGAATCGGGCCTCGAATTCCGTGCGGATGCGACGATCGGCAGCGACCTGCAGTCCGCGCGCGTTGAGCTGCGCCAACCGTTGCCGGCCGCCTATGGCTTCTACATCTCGCCGTACGCGGAATATCAGCGCCGCTACGTGAACGTGTACGACAACACCGGCGAGGTCAAGCTGAACCAGTATCTGATGCAGACGGCGCGCGCCGGGCTCGACTTCGGGCTGCCGATCGCGCGGCTCGGCGACTTCCGGATGGGCATCGGCTACGCGACCGGGCACGGCTCGCCGAACTACAACCTGCCGCTCCCGTTCGAGGAGAACGGCTCGACGCTGATGTGGCCGAGCTTCACGTCGCAGGCGCTGACGGCGCGCGCGCGCCTCGTCATCGATCAGCTCGACGACCCGATGTTCCCGCGCCGCGGCTACTACACCGAGTTGCGCATCGAACGCTCGCTGTGGTCGCACAACAGCCAGTCGGCGGAGGATCTCGCAGATACGTCGAACAAGCCTTACACCGAGCTCTACGGCAAGGCGATGATCGCGCAGCAGTACGGCCGGCACAGCGTCAGCGCCACGCTCGAGGGCGGCAAGAGCATCGGCGGCACCAACCTGATCAACGCGTTCAACTTCACGCTCGGCGGCTTCCAGCATCTGGCCGCGTATGCGGCCGACCAGCTCACCGGCAACGAACTCGCGTACGGCAACGTGACGTACATGAATCAGTTGATGACGTTCAACGCGTCGCCCATCAAGGCGCTGTCGGTGGGCGCGAGCGCCGAACTCGGCAACGTGTGGACCAGCGGCGTGAAAGTGGGCGGCAGCACGCTCAAGCAGAGCTATACGTTCTTCACGAGCCTGACGACCGCGTTCGGGCCGCTGTACATGGGCGTCGCGCTCGCGCCGGGCGGGCGGCGCAACATCTACCTGCAGCTCGGCCGCACGTATTGAAGGCGAAGGCGCTCAGATCGGCCAGCTGATCTCGAACCGCGCGCCGCCGAGCACGACCGGATCGACGACGGCGATCCGGCCGTTGTGCGCGTGCAGCACCTGGCGCGTGATCGCGAGCCCGAGCCCGTAGCCGCCGGTGCGGCGGTCGAGGCGCACGAACGCGTCGAAGATCCGTTCGCGTTCGTTCTCCGGCACGCCGGGGCCGTCGTCCTCGACGAAGATCGCGATGTTGCCGTGCTCGAGCGCGATGCCGACGACGATCCGCGCGTTCGCGTACTTGCTCGCGTTGCGCAGCAGGTTGCGCATCGCATACGACATCAGCCGCCGGTCCATCTTCACGCGCAGATCGGACGCGATCGCGATGCGCGACTCGATCGCGCGCTCCGGATACAGCAGCTGCGCGTCGCTGATCTGATGCTCGAACCACGCGACGGGCGCGGTCAGCTCGAGGTTCGACTGCAGCGAGCTGTATTCGAGCCGTGCATAGGTGAGGCTCATGTCGATCAGCTCTTCGAGTTCGGTCACGTCCTGCGCGATGCTGTCGAGCGCGCCGTAGTATTCGGCGGCGGAGCCCGGCTCGCGCAGCATCTCGAGCGCGAAGCGCACGCGCGCGAGCGGCGTGCGCAACTCGTGGGAGATGCCGTTCGTCAGGTCGCGCTGCGCGGCGATCAGCCGCTCCATGCGCATCGCCAGCGCATTCAGCGTGCGCGCGAGCGGGCCGATGATCACGCTGTGCGATTCGCGCGCGCGCGTGTTGAAGCGTCCGCCGGTGAAGTCGATCGCGCGCTCGCGCACCATCACGAGATCCGACCAGACCGGCCGCATCCAGCGGTAGGCGGCAAGCGCGGGCGCGGCGAGCATGAACGCGAGCACGATCCAGATGTCGCCCGGCAACGCGTCGAACGCATGCCATACGACCTGCGGCGACAGCACGACGCACAGCGCGAGCCCCGGCACGAGCGCGGTCAGCAGCACGAGGCCGAGCAGATGCAGGTAGGTGCGCACGTAGAGCCGCGACCAGCTCGGAATGCGGTCGGCGCGCGTGTCCGTCCATGCGCGGCGGAAATGCAGCCAGCGCCATTTGGCGTAGCGCAGCGGCGACAGCGGCGCTGCGTCGGGATGCGAGGGGTTGCGTCGGATCATCGCGGCTTCCGGCTATCGTGCGCTGCGCGGATGCGGCGGCCGACGGCGCAGCGGCGGCGGCGCAGCGGCGGCGGCGCGGCATCAGTCCCACGCATGCTTGCTGAACTGGTAACCCTTGCTGCGGATCGTCTTGATCCGCTGCGGGTTGCCCGCGTCGTCGTGCAGCTTGCGGCGCAGCTTCGAGATGCGGCCGTCGATCGTGCGATCGAGGCCGTCGAATTCGACGCCGCGCAGCTGCAGCATCAGGTCGTCGCGGCTGACGACTTCCCCGGCCCGGCACACCAGCACCCACAGCAGGTCGAACTCGGCCGACGTCAGGTCGGGCGAGCCGCCGCCCGGCAGCACGACCGAGCGGTCGGTGCGATCGATCGAGAACTGCCCGAACGTGTAGCGCTCCGGCTGCGCCGCCGCGCCTTCGATCGAGCGCGCCGGGACACGGCGCAGCTGCGCCTTGATGCGGGCGAGCAGGATGCGCGGCTCGACCGGCTTGTGCACGTAGTCGTCGGCGCCGAATTCGAGGCCGAGCAGTTCGTCGAACGGCTCGTCGCGCGCCGTCACCATGATGATCACGCCGTCGTACTGCTTGCGCGCTTCGCGGCAAATCTCGAAACCGTCCTTGCCCGGCAGGTTCACGTCGAGGATGACGAGATCGGGGCGCGTCGACAGGATCGCCGGCACGGCGGCGTCGCCGTGCAGCACCGTGTCGACTTCATAGTCGTTCTTGCGCAGGTAGCCGGCGATCAGCGTGGACAGGCAGGTGTCGTCTTCGACGAGCAGGATGCGAAAGGACATGGTCAACGGTCGGAACATACGGGAGGACCGTACCGGCACCGGCTTGCGCGGATACCGGCCGGCGGCCGAAACGTACCGCATGATACTGCGCCCGCCGGTCGCACGTTGAGGCATCTTGAAAATAAGGGCGCCATGGCGGTCGCGCTTGACGAATCGGCGGCAAAACTGTTCCATACGGGCTCCCCGGAATTCGGGCCGTGCGCCCGCCCTGCTCCACGTGATGAACTACCAGCCGATTCTCGAACGCATCCACACCGAACTCGCCCCCTGGATCGGCCAGGGCCGCGTGGCCGACTACATTCCCGAGCTGGCGAAAGTGCCGGCCGACAAGTTCGGGATGGCCGTCGTGACGCTCGACGGCAACGTTTACACGGTCGGCGACGCGCGGGAGCGCTTCTCGATCCAGAGCATCTCGAAGCTGTTCGCGTGCACGCTGGCGTTCCAGCTGCTCGGCGACGCGCTGTGGGAGCGGGTGGGCCGCGAGCCGTCGGGCACCGCGTTCAACTCGCTGGTGCAGCTCGAAAGCGAGCGCGGCAAGCCGCGCAATCCGTTCATCAACGCCGGCGCGCTGGTCGTCACCGACGTGCTGTGCCGCCGTTTCGTGAAGGCCGAGACGGCGCTCGTCGAATTCGTGCGGCGGCTGATCGGCGCGACCGACGTGGATTACGATTCGCGCGTCGCGCTTTCCGAGCTTCAGCACGCGGAGCGCAACCGTGCGATGGCGCATTTCATGGCGAGCTTCGGCAACATGCAGATGCCGCCGGACACGGTGATCGACGCGTACTGTCGCCAGTGCGCGATCGAGATGAACTGCATCGAACTCGCGCAGGCCGCGCTGTTTCTCGCGAACGGCGGCGTCGCGCCCGTCACCGGCGAGCGGATCGTCGATGCGAGCTCGGCCAAGCGGCTGTCGGCGCTGATGCTGACCTGCGGCACCTATGACGCGGCGGGGGATTTCGTCTATCGGGTCGGGCTGCCGGCGAAGAGCGGCGTGGGCGGCGGGATCGTCGCGGTGCTGCCGGGGGAAATGGCCGTTTGCGTGTGGGCGCCGGGGCTCGATGCGAATGGAAATTCGTTGGCGGGGACGCTGGCTCTCGAATGGCTGACCACGTATTCGGGGCGGTCGATTTTTTGAGGTGGCGGGGACAAGCTCGCCTCAGCGGGCGCGACGGCGGCAGGTGAATATCGGCGCGCACCGGTGCGCTTAATGGTGGATTCGACCATTGGCAGCGATTGAACCGTTTGAGTCGCTCAGTCAGCATCGGCGCCGTTCCCCAGCTTGGCCATTACGAAAGATTCACTTGCTGCGCTGCAGCCACCGACATTAGTAAGATCCGAATAGATGGATGGCGTGGTCTGGCAGTTCGTTGGGCGCGTAGCCCAAAGCTCGTAGGTTCAGATCCTGCCGCTATATAGTTCGGAGCCTTTCCGTTGATGCTGCACACCGTGGCGCGGTCGTCGCCGAAACCCTCCCCCCAATAGAAAAGAAACGACCCCCTCGTCAAGCAGCGGATCGTTTCCGAGCGTGCGTCATCGAAGGATTACGCAAGCTCTTTGTTAGTCGGCAATCCAACTCCACAGAGCGCCAACTGCTTTAGCCGCAACAATACCGGCGCCGACAGTGACTGCCGCTACGGCTACAACAGGTGCCTCGACTGGCAGGAGAGCAACTGCGGCCGCCCCCGCTGCCACTCCGGCAACCTGCTTTGCCGTCTTCTTCATATCCATATCATCGCTGTAATCGACTTGCGGAATGCTCAATTTTTTCTCCTTGCGTTATTGATCCACGAGTGCCTTTACTACTCAAATGGCCCCGACGTGATTAACGGCCTGCAGATCAAAAATCTTTAGAAAGTTGTGAGCATTTTCCCCGAGCACCGGCATCGACCGGGGCTTGGGCTCGGTGCAACAGACCTTACGTGGCTAGCCAGAGTGATTCAGCCTGACGGCGACGGCCGATAGACGATACCAAATGGGGTAAATGGCTGAAACGTGTCGAGCTTCAGCCATATGTCACAATCGAGCGAGCGTCGCTTCATGCCCGGCAACCGCCTGTGATACGCACAGACGTCCGTTTCCGCCGCCGAATCCGGTCGTCGAAGGCCGCGCGGCACTCACCCGGTTGATCGGCGCCCGGATGACATGGTCGGTTCATATTGCCGGAGTGCCGGCACGCTCGCGCTCGAATGGCTGACTATGTACTCGGGGCGGTCGATTTTTGAGCGGCGAGCCCGACCATCGCCCGCAATACCGTCACCACTACCCGAAGCATTTGTCTTCGATCAGGCTGGCAATCACGTAAAAACGGTCTCTCACGCAATTTGCGAGAGGCTCGTCGGCGACGAATTATGCAGTTGCCGGCATTCGCAATGCCCGATAACCGGGCTATCGATCCAGCGCGAGCTTCGCACCCAGACCGAGCAAGACAGTCCCCATCACGGCATCGATCGGCTTGCGTATGCGCGCGTAACCCACTTGCACGCGCTCGGTGGAAAACAGAATCGCCATCGCGCCGAACCACGTCAGCGAGACTGCCGTAACGATGGCCAGGGTCGCGCCGTGCACCCACAGCGGGGCATGCGCCGGCAGGACCGTGATGAAAAGGCTGCCGAAAAACGCCGCCGCTTTCGGGTTGGTAAGTCCGACCAACAGACCTCGTCGATATGCCTGCCCGTCGCTCTTGGCGGACTGCGCATCTACCTCGGTTTGCTGCATCGGTTTTCTCAACCCGGCGAGCGTCTTTCCGCCGAGATAGAGGAGATAAACCGCGCCGGCGATCCGAATGACTTCATACAGCCACGCGAGCTTTGCGAGGATGAGCCCAAGGCCGAAGATTGCGAGCGCCGCCCATAACGCATGTGAAGTCGAAATGCCGGCAGTGGCATAAAGACCGGCCCGTCGTTTGGCAAGTGCATGCGACGTGACGGCGATGAGGTCGGGACCGGGGCTGACGCAGGCCAGAAGCATTACGCCGCCGACGGCGACAAGTTGAGCAACGTAGGTCATATAAGCGCTATAGCCTTTGAGAAGACCATGACGGGCGGACTCACTCTAGCACGGCCAAAATGGGCTAAACCGGCTCAATAGCCGTCGCATTCAAATGCATGCTTCGTCTTGACGCTTATCGGTATCGAACTCCCCACGCACGAACCGTTCTCAAACCGTCGCAAGAACCAACCGCGTAGGCGTCACCCCGATGAGCAATCCGTCATCGCGGTTCGCCAGATAGCGCTGGTTCAATTCCTCCGGCGTCCACGCATTGATCTGGCCGAATCCCAACGCACTCAACTTCTCGGCAATGACGGCCGGCTCGAAAAAGGTTTTCCACGGCTCGCCGCGCTCGGCGAGCCCCGCCGTAAACTGCTCCATCGCGATACGCATGATCGTCGGCAAGCCCGAAAGCGGCGTCACGTACTCGAACAGCACGGCGCTGCCTTTCGCGCAACCGGCGATGAAGCGCAACGTGTCGATGACCGCCTCCTCGTCGAGATACATCGTCACGCCGAGCCAGCTGAAAACGGCCGGCGCATCGGCGTCGAAACCCGCCCGCGCCAATCCCTCCGCCAGCCCGACGCTTTCGAAGTCGACCGGCACGAAATGCAGCGACGACGGCACCGCGATGCCTGCCTCACGCAAGCGAGCCTGCTTCCACGCCTGCGTTGCCGGCAAATCGACCTCGAAGATTCGCCCGGGCATATCGGGATGCCGAAACGCGCTGGTATCGAGCCCCGCCCCGAGAATCACGTACTGACGAATGCCGCGTTCGACGGCCTCGCGCCACACGTCTTCGGCCAGCCGGCTGCGCACGATGACCGAGCTGCGCATGCCGACCGACGGCGGCTCGCGGAATCGGTCGAGATTGTCACGCAGCGCCTGTGCTTCGGCGGCGCCGAGGATCGGCAGCGCAACGGGATCGTCGAGCACCAGCGGCCGATCGAGCAGTTGATGTGCGGCGCGCTGCGTCGCGACCATCAACGCGCTCGGCTTCGGGCCGCCGTCGACTGGCGACATGTCGCGGCCGGCGAGATGCGCGGCGTTCAGATACGCGAGCAGCGAATCGTCGAGGCCCACGCCCAGTTGCAGATCGGGCTCGCGCATCAACGCATCGCGCACACGTGCCTCCAGCACCGCGTCGTCTCCGCAAAAGCTGTCGCGGAACAGTTGCTGCCAGCGCCCGACGATCGCCTGCACCGGCGCGGCGCCGGGGTCGACACCGGCTGCCATGTTCGCCCTCAGCTCGACCACCAGCGCCGGCCATGCGCGATGCTTCGCGCTCGCGAACTGACGACGGCGCACCTCGTCGGCCTGCGCCGGACTGAGATACTTCGCGAGCAGCGCGCAGCGCGCGTGCATGAAGGCTTCGTCGATCCATTCCAGCATCTCGACGGTAATGCCCACGATTTGCCGCGCACGCGGCTCGCGCAGCTGCATCAGCATCAGCTTGGTCGCGAGGTCCGGGTCATTGCGCGTCATCCGGACCACGAGCCGGATCCAGCGCCACGCCAAAGCCTGCGCCGCATCGCTCGCGGTGGGCAACGCGTTCTGCATGGCAACGCGGACCTCCTCTATCAGCGCGGCCCATGCCGGATCCGACGGCGCCGCCGTCTCGGGCCCGGATGCCAGCAACGCATCGAGTTCTTCGTCATCGAGATGCTTTTGGTACATGTTCATCAGCTCCAGAGCGTTCATCCAATCGGCGGCGGCGATCTCGCTGCCGGCGCAAACCATGTCGACGATGTATTGCAAGCGACGGCCAAGGCGCTGCGCGCGCAGCGCCTGCGCATTCAGCTCGGCGATCTGTCGTTGCAGCAGTTCCAGCGGAACGCGAGCCGGGTCGCCCTCGAGGCTCGCCTTGATGTCCGGCAGCGAATACCCGAAACGTTTCAGCGCCTCGATGCGATGCAGCCGGATCAGGTCATCCTGCCCATACAGGCGCGCGCCGCCTTCGGTACGCTGCGACGGCGACAGCAGCCCGATCGCGTCGTAGTGGTGAAGCGTACGGACAGTCAATCCCGCCTTGTTCGCGAGTTCGCCGATTTTCAGTCGCATTGCTTTCTCGATCGTCGAGGGTCAACGTTAAAAGCTGACGTAGCGTCAGGTGCAAGGGGAATCGACGGGTTGGGGGCATCGCTCCGGCCCCCAGCGGTCCCTCGTTGCGCAGCGTGCATCGTGCCATGACAGACGGCGCCGGATCGCGCCGATGCGCGAGCTTGGCGAAAAGGTGACGAAACGCAGCCCAATATACAGACTGTCGCACCGCAAGCACGGCGAAGCACGCGCGTATCTAGGGACCGGTCACGGCGGGCAGTAATTCACTCCGCCCCGTCGCCGCGCTTCTCGGATGAGTTTTCGCGAACGGAGACATCGGAATATGTCACTTGTCGGCACATTTGCGGCTGCTTACGATCGATTCGACTAGTCAAGGCGGGCGCGCTCGGCATGGCCGACGCGAGCCCGGTCTCTTCTCTATCGACAGGTGCCCGGCATGATCGATCCGAACAAGAGCAGACGCGCCAGCTTCGCGGTATTCGCGCTGCTCTATCTAGGCTATTGCATTTCATACATCGACCGCTCGGCGATCGCGCTCTCGCTCGTTGCCATCGGCAAGGAGTTTCATGTCGGCTCGGCCGCGCTCGGCGTCGTCATGAGCACGTTCTATATCAGCTATGCCGCCATGCAGATTCCCGGCGGCTGGATCGCCGACCGCTGGGGCAGCAAGAAGGTCATCGTCGTCTCGGTGGCATTCTGGTCGCTGTTCACGCTGATGACCGGCCTCGCGTGGTCGCTCGCCTCGTTGATCGCGATCCGTTTCATCTTCGGTCTGGGCGAAGGCGGTTATCCCGGCGCGGCCGTCAAGGGCGTCACCGAATCGGTGGCGCGAGCGGATCGTCCGAAGATGTCCGCGCTGCTGATGTCGTCGAACTACGTCGGCAGTTTCATCGCGCCGCTCGCGATCGCACCGCTGATTCTGCTGCTCGGCTGGCGCCATGCATTTTTCGTTGCGGGCTGCGCCGGCCTCGTGTTCGCGCTGTTTTATCTGTTCGCCGTGAAGGATACGCATCAGAAGCGCGATTCAAATGGCCGCGCCGCGCGCATCGACGGCGACGCGACGCGCGCGCTGCTCAAGATGCCGCTGATGTGGAAGATCCTGTTGACGTGGTTCGGCATGGGCATCGTCAACAAGGGGCTCGACGCATGGATGCCCGCGTATCTGCTGACCGAGCGCCACCTCGATCTGAAGGCCGTCGGCATGCTGACACCGTTGCCGTTCGTCGCGGCGAGCATCTCGACCGCACTCGGCGGCTGGATTCTCACGCGCTGGTTCGATGGTCGCGAGAAGTGGCTGATGGCCGCGTGCTGCGCGATCTCGGGGTTCTTCCTCTACCAGATGTACACGGCGCAAACGGTGACGGGCGTGATCGCGTACCAGTCGATCGTCTACTTCTTCAAATCGTTCGTGTTCGCAGGCGTGTTCGCGTTGCCGGCCAAATTCCTGCCGACCAATCTCATCGGCACAGGCGCGGGAATGGTCAACTTCGGCGGGCAGGTGGCGGGGTTCGTTGCGCCTGCAATCATCGGCCTGCTGGTGTCGGCGACGGGCAACTACGACGCCGTGTTCGGCTTCCTGATTGTGGCAACGGCGTTTGCGCTCGTCACGAATCTGTCGATTCGTCTGGTGCCCGAAGCCACTCCGCATGTGGGCGCGACGAAAGAAGCCTGATCGCTCGACGGCGGCGACAGGCGCTATGATGAAGCATCACGTTTCATCACATCGATCCATCATGAGCGCCCGCATTCTTCAGGAAGCCGCCGTCCGCTACTTCCTCGAAGTGGTCAACACCGGCTCCGTTGCCGACGCCGCCAGTCGTTTGAACGTCGTGCCTTCCGCCGTGAGCAGGCAAATCGCGCGGCTCGAAAGCGAGCTCGGCACGCCGCTGTTCGTGCGGCGATCGCGCGGCATGGTGCCGAGCAAGGCAGGCGAAATGCTCGCCGCGTATGCGCGCCGTTCGCAGCTCGACGCGGAGCAGGTTTCTCTGGAAATCGACGCACTGCGCGGTGAAGCCGAACGCACGATCCGCATCGCCTGCACGGAAGGATTCGCGGCCACGTTCGTGCCGCGCGCGATGGCGGTGTTCCGCCGAACCGTCGCCCCGGCGTCGTTCGAGGTCGTGGTCGACACGGCCGCAGGCGTCACTCAGCGCGTGCGCGAAGCCGAATGCGATGTCGGTCTGACGTTCAGTTTCGGACCGGAAAAAGACATCCACACCGCGTTCTCCATGCCTTCGCCGATTTTCGCGATCGTCGCGGCGTCGCATCCGCTCGCGCAGGTGCCGCAGGTTTCGTTCCGTCAACTGCTCGCTTATCCGCTCGCGTTGCCGGGCGTGCATTCGACGCTGCACAAGCTGATCGATATCTATTGCAGCCGCGAAGGCGTCGCATGCAAGAGCGTGCTGAGCAGCGCAACGCTCGAAACGCTGCTCGGCTTCACCATCGCCAGCGACGCCGTCACGTTCAGC
Source organism: Burkholderia sp. WP42 (assembly GCF_000745665.1). Lineage (NCBI taxonomy): Bacteria > Pseudomonadati > Pseudomonadota > Betaproteobacteria > Burkholderiales > Burkholderiaceae > Burkholderia > Burkholderia sp. WP42. Next base: position 49,835 of record NZ_KN050726.1, read on the forward strand.
GGAGAACTGTTTGTGCGGCCGCGTCTGGCATCGGGCGAGTTGGTCGCGTTGCACGTGCCGGAACTCACGACGAGCGAACGCGCCATCGAAATCCAGACGCTCGCGCGGCGTGCGTTGCCGCCGCTTCTGGACGCGTTTATCGAGCACTTGAGCCGCGAGCTCGCACCTGCCGCACGCGTTGAGCAAAAGTGAATCCACGTTTCGATATTCATCACTGGTCGCTGCCTTTCTCGTCGTCTACATTGGCGCTCTGTTGCATGACCGTTTAAAGGACCGCCCGATGAGCGACCGCCACGAACTCACCCGCCATAGCGCCGTCGCGTTGCGCGCGCTGTTGCTGGCGCGGGAAATCTCCGCTGTTGAACTGCTCGATGCCTGCATCGCGCGCATCGAAACGCTCAATCCGTATGTCAACGCGATCACGGCGACGAGTTTCGAACGCGCACGCCGCGAAGCGCGCGCCGCCGACGCCGCGCTCGCACGCGGCAATGCCGTCGGTGTACTGCACGGCTTGCCTGTCGGCATCAAGGATCTCGAAGAAACCGAAGGCCTTCTGACCACCTACGGTTCGCCGTTGTACCGCGCAAACATTCCCGCACAGGACAACACGCTGGTGCGCCGGTTGCGCGCGGCAGGCGCGATCGTGGTCGGCAAGACCAACGTGCCCGAAATGGGCGCGGGTGCGAACAGCTTCAATCCGGTGTGGGGCGCGACGGGCAATCCATTCGATCCGCGTCTGAATGCGGGCGGTTCGTCGGGCGGCTCGGCAGCGGCGCTTGCGCTCGATATGGTGCCACTCGCGTCCGGTTCGGACACGGGCGGCTCGCTACGGATTCCAGCGGCCAAATGCGGCGTGGTCGGTTTGCGCACCTCGCCGGGGCTCGTGCCCAGCGATCGCAAGCCGCTCGGCTGGACGCCAATTGCCGTGGTGGGGCCGATGGGTCGCACCGTCGAGGACACGTGGCTCCAACTCGCCGCGACGGTCGGGCAATCCGGCAGCGATCCGCTCGGTTATCCGTGCGCGCTCGACGCGACGATGGAACGCCGCGCGCACACGGATCTCGCGACGCTGCGTGTGGGCTACACGGAAGATTTCGGTGTCTGCGCGGTCGATGACGATATCCGCGCCGTGTTTCGCCGCAGGATCGCGTTGCTGCGCGGCGAAGTGGCCGTCTGCGAGCCGATCGACGTCGATTTCTCGGGCGCGCATCAATGCTTCGACGTGCTGCGCGCGGAAGCCTTCGTCGCGGGTCTGCAAAAAGCCTACGAGACGAATCCCGATCTGCTCGGGCCGAATCCGCGCGCCAACTACGAAATGGGCATCAACCTCGGTCTTGCCGATTGCGTGCGCGCGCATGCCGACCAGACGCGGCTGTTCCGCCGCTTCCAGACGCTGTTCGATCGCTACGACGTGATCCTGTCGCCCACGACGCCTGTTTCGCCGTTCCGTTGGACGCAGCCGTATCTGAAATCGGTGAACGGCATCGCACTGGAAAACTACTATCGCTGGCTGTCGCTGACCTATGTCGTCACGCTGACGACGAATCCGGCCGTGTCGCTGCCGTGCGGCGTCGATCATCGCGGCATGCCGTTCGGCTTGCAGATGATCGGTGCATTTCGCGGCGATCTTGCGCTGCTCGACGCGGCACGCGCATTCGAAACGCTCTTCGAGTCGTCGGACGAAATGCGCCGCCCGATTCCCGATGTCGTGAAATTGCGCGCATCGGATGTCGATCTCCGTTCCATCGTCACGCATCCGCCGGTGCTGGACGCAGCGTCGTCCTCCCACGCTTGCGCTTCGGCAGTCTGATTTTGCCCATGACCGATTCCATCTACGGCAAGCCACTCGAATCCTGGCTTCGCGACTACCCGCTTCTGCGCCCATTGATGGCGCTCGAGCCGGTCGAGTGGTTCAACCCCGCCGTCGCGCCGCTGACCGAAGCGCTCGATGACATTGCGCTGGACGCCTCGCATATCGCCGATGCGAGCGCGCGCCTGCAACGCTTCGCGCCGCTGCTGGCCGACCTGTTCGCCGATGTGCGCGACACGGGCGGCATTATCGAATCGCCGCTCACCGACGTGCCTGCGTTCGCGCAGGCATTGAGCGAACGTTACGGCGTGGAAACGCCGCGGCGCCTGCTGCTCAAGCAGGACAGCCATCTGCCGATCTCCGGCTCGATCAAGGCGCGTGGCGGCATCTATGAAGTGCTCTTCTACGCCGAGCAGCTTGCGCTGCGCCACGGCTTGCTCAACGACGGCGACGATTACCGCGTCCTCGCCGGCGACGCATGTCGCGCGCTGTTTCGCGAGCACCGCATCGCGGTCGGGTCGACCGGCAATCTCGGCATGTCGATCGGCATCGCGAGCGCGACGCTCGGCTTTGCGGCGACCGTGCATATGTCCACCGATGCGCGCCAATGGAAGAAGGACCGCCTGCGCGCGCATGGCGTGACGGTCGTGGAGTATGCGGGCGATTACGGCGAAGCGATCGAGAACGGCCGGCGTCTTGCGGCTAACGATCCGATGTGCCACTTCGTCGACGACGAAAATTCGACGACGCTGTTCCTCGGCTATGCGGTCGCAGGTGAGCGCCTGAAGCGTCAGCTCGAAGCGTCGAACGTGCGTGTCGATGCGACGCATCCGCTCTTCGTGTATCTGCCTTGCGGCGTAGGCGGCGGCCCGGGCGGTGTCGCGTTCGGCTTGAAGCTCGCCTTCGGCGATGCGGTGCACTGTGTTTTCGCGGAGCCGACCCATTCGCCGTGCATGTTGATGGGCGTGCTGACCGGCTTGCACGAGCAGCTTGCGGTGCAGGATTTCGGTATCGACAACGTGACGGCCGCCGACGGCCTCGCGGTCGGACGCCCTTCCGGATTCGTCGGTCGTGCGATGCAACGGATGATCGATGGCTATTTCACCGTCGAGGATCGCGAGCTATATGCAATGCTCGCGCTGATGGCGCAGACGAGCGACATCCGGCTGGAGCCGTCGGCGCTGGCCGGCGCACCGGGTTTCGCGCGCGTGTCGACGGAGCGGCAAGGTTACCGTGCCCGCATGCAGCTGGACGACTCCGTCATGCGGGACGCGACGCATGTGATCTGGGCAACGGGCGGCGGTATGGTGCCGCAAGCTGAGATGAACGCATATCTGCAGGCCGGGCGGCAGGCACTGGCGGGGTCTTGATTGCGGCTTCGAGGCTATAACTGGATCGGGCGCCCGGCCGGTGGCCCCGTGCTGTTTTTTCAGCGCTTGCGCTAGCGTCGTTCAGAACATTTCAGATTGCTGCTCTGCTGCCCAACCTATCATTGCTGCACAGCAGCCGGAAGCGTCGCGCGACGCTCTTCATATCGATGCGCGGAAAGCCGGCCCATGAAGCGAAAGGCAATTCCCATCTGAAGGAGCGAGCAAAATGAGCCGGATTACGACGCCTGACGGTACTGAAATCTATTACAACGACTGGGGAACCGGGCAGCCGATCGTGCTGGTTGGCGGGTGGCTGGTCAGCGCCGACATGTGGGAATACCAGGCGCACTTCCTCGCCAGCAACGGCTTCCGCGTCATAGCGTATGATCGCCGGGGCTTTGGACGGTCGAGCCAGCCGTGGTCGGGCTACGACTACGACAGCCTCACGAGCGACCTGGACGAGTTGATTCAGCAGCTGGACCTCACCGACGCCATTTTGGTCGGCTACTCGATGGGCGGCGGAGAAGTTGCACGATACATCGGTACGCGCGGATCGAAGCGTATCGCCAAGGTCGTTCTTCTCAGCGCGACGACCCCGTTACTCATGGCAGGGGCCGATAACCCGGCGGGCGTTCCCCGCGACATTTTCGACGGATTGCGTGCCGGCGTACTCCATGATCGCGCCGATTTTCTGGTCAATTTCGGTCGCGCCTTTACAGGAGCCGATCATGACGCGTCGGTGGTCACGCAGGCGATGCTCGACTGGACATTCGATATGGCAATCACGGCGAGCATCAAGGCAACCCATGACTGCATTGCATCGTTTTCCGAAACCGATTTGCGTCCCGACCTGAAAAAATTCGATATCCCCACGCTGGTCATCCACGGCGGCGCCGACCCCGTTGTGCCAATCGACCTTTCGGGCAAGGTGTCTGCCGAGCTGATTCCCGGTGCAAGACTGATTGTCTATGAGGGCGCCTATCATGCGCTGTACTACACGCACAAGGATCGCCTCAATCAGGACATCTTGGACTTTGCCCGATCGTCGTAGGACTGCCGCCGCCGCTTCGACATGGCTCAGGCAAGGGCCGCAAGCCCTTGCCGAACGCGATCGCGATGCATCCAGCCCACCATACGGATGCCGACGCGGAAAACGGGCTGCGGAAAGCGGTTGGTCGCGCAACCGGAACCGCCGGCGGTGCGATCGTGCGGGACCTTCGTACCATTGCGGCGATCGAAGCATTCCCGTGCAACGTACACCTCCGGCGTCAGACCTCAAAACCAACCACCGAACCGCGCTCACAAATCTCCCCGCACCTCCCCCGTTCCCAGCGCGCTGCGCCGCCGGTTGACTTCGGCCCAAAGCTCGTCGCTGTCGTCGTTGCGCAATACGACGATCCAGTCGAGCTGCTCGTCGGTCACGTCGAAGTATTCGCAAATCTCCCGGCGTACCGCATCGACGAACTGCGCGTATTCGGGCGTCGCCTGCGCCCGCGCATGCAACGCGTCGTATTCGGCATCGTCGACGCCGCCGCCGTGGTCGTCGATATAGCGCGAGATCCACTGATCCAGCTCGCGGTCGTAATCGGCCTCGGCGCGCATCGCCTGCACAGCCGTATAGAAATCCAGTTCGGCAAACGCGGCGATCGCCGCCGTTGTCGCCTCGTCGAAGGTAGTCGTCATGCCATCTCTCGTGTTGATCGTCGCGCATCATCGCACGGGGCGCACGCCTGGGGACGCGCGCGCTCCGGTATGCCGCCCATCGCGGCCGCCTGCGCGACAAAACGCATATTTTGCCGCACTCCACGAACCTGAGCGCCGACACGAACGCCGCTCGCGAATAGCCGATAATGGCCGCAGCCGCTGGCAGAAGGCAACGCGGCGCACGCCCGCATGGTCGGCACGTGTACCACCCCACCGGCTTACATTGCCCGACCTGAAACACGCGCGCGCCCGAACCGTTGCCGCCGTATCCGCCCCAGCCGATTGTTTGAACCCACCGAAGTGACCATCGAAGTGACCCACGGGAGAGCATCAGCCATGCAACCGGAACACGCTTCAGATCACGCCACGAACGACCCGACAGGCCCGGATGCACGCGCACACGCGCCGCTTCCGCCGCTCGTGCCCGCGCAAACCGCACTGATCGTCATGCACTACCAGACCGACATTCTCGGGCTGTTTCCGTCGGCGGCGCCCACGCTGCTCGCGAACACACGCCGGCTCTGCGACGCGGCGCGCGCGGGCGGCGTGCACGTCTGCTTCGCGAATCTCCACTTCAGTCAAGGCTACCCCGAAGTCAGCCCGCGCAACAAGAACGGCCAAGGGATCAAGCAGCTCGGCCGGTTCGTCGACGACGGCCCATGCCCCGAACTCGGCCGGCTCGACGGCGAGCCGCTGATCGCCGCACATCGCGCGAGCGTGTTCTTCGGCACCGATCTGCAGGCACGGCTCGCCGCGCGAAGCATCGACACGCTGATCCTGGTCGGGATCGCGTCGACCGGCGTCGTGCTGTCGTCGGTTGCGCACGCAAGCGATGCGGATTTCCGTCTGTACACGGTGAAGGACTGCTGTTACGACCCGGACCCGATCGTGCACGAGCATCTGTTCGCGACCGCGTTCGAGACGCGCACGACGGTGTTGTCGCTCGAACAGGCGCTGCGCCTGCTCACGTGAATGCGCAGCGCGCCGGCCGCGCCGACCACACCGTGGGCGGCCGGCGCGGCACGCGCGACGTCGCGCCTCACTTCGCGATATACACGCCCGAGGTCGGACAGGTCCCCTGCGTATTGCCGTCGGTCACGAGCGACGCCGCGCTCGGGAACTGCGTGGTCGCGCTCGTCTTCACCGCGATCCATGCTTCGGTGAAATAGCTGACGCCGTTGGTCTTCGTGCACTTCAACGACACCGCGCTGCGCGTGTTGCTGCCGAACGCGCCTTCGAACGCGGACAGCAGCTGGTTGCGCGTCACGGTCTTGCCCGCGTTCGCCTGCAGGAACGCGTTGAACGACGTGTTGCCGAGCCGGCTCACCATGCCGGTCGCCTGATTCCAGTAGGCGTCCGCCGATGCCGAATTCGAGCAGGTGCCGTGCTTGAACCATTCGTGCTTGTCGAGGCACGACGCGACGCCCGGCATGTACGTCGACAGCGTGTTGCGCGTCGTGGTGCTGATCGGATACGCATCCATGCTGCACCACTGGTGCGCGTTGTCGAGGTCGACGTCGCTCTGCGGCACGCCGCAGTAGAACGGCTGGTTGCCGTCGTAGTTGTTCGGCCACAGGCCATGCAGCGACAGGCTCGTCGCCGCGTACGTGCCGGCCAGGTTCGTACACTCCGGCGTGTCGTGCGACGCGCAGAAGCCGGGCTCCCACGATGCGGCGAGCAACAGGTAGTCGTAGCTGGTCTGCGCGACGGCATGCAGCGACGCGGATGCGACGGCGAGCGCCGCCACGGTGCGGGCGAGTGTGTTCAACATGGCATGTCCTCGGAAAAGGCTTGCGGTCGCGCGCGGCGCCGCAAGGTTGTCGAATGTCTGCCCGCGATTGTTGCCGCAGCCACGTTGCACGAATATGAACGGATGACGAAACGGAGCGGCGGCCGTGGATTCGTCATGGGGGGACGCCGCGACCGGACGCGCGCGTCCATTCTGAATGCGCGATCGCACCATCATCGACGCGCTCGTTCAGGCGGTGCCGCCGATGATCGGACGCCCGGAACCCCGAAAAAGCCGGTTGAACACGGCGCACGCGCACGCGAGCGCAACCGCGCCCGGCACGCCGCGCCAATCACACCACCTTGTTCACACCCCGCCGAGATCGACGAGCGGATGCGCGAACAGTTTCCACGGCGACGTCAGGAAATGCCGCACGCGCTCGGCGCGCAGTTCGACCAGCGACGCCGGCGCCCAGCGCGGCTTGCGGTCCTTGTCGATCAGGTGCGCGCGCACGCCTTCGCGGAAGTCGCCCTCCTCGATCGCACGCGCGACGATGCCGAGCTCCATCCGGAACGACTCGGCCAGCGTCATCTGCCGGCCGCGCAACAGCGCTTCGCGCGTCACGCACAGCATCGTCGGCGAATGGCCGGCGAGCGCGTCGAGCGTCGTCTGCAGCCACTGCCGATGCTCGCGTGCGAGCTCGTCGCGCGCGAACTCCTGCTTCAACGTCGCGACGATCCGCTCGACGGTCGAACGCTTGTCGAAGTGACGCACGATCCAGCCCATCTGCGTGTCGAGCGCCGCATGCGGCACGACGTTGCACGGCGGCTCGAACACCTTGCGCAGCGCCGCCAGCACGTCGCCGTCCCATTTGACGCTTTCGATGCGCGTCTCGAACGTATCGAGCCACGACGACGGCACGCACAGATCCGCGAGCTTCGCGATCAGCGCATCGGCGCCGGACAACACCGCGCCGGTCAACCCGACGTACAGCTCGAGCTCGACCGGCATGCGCGACAGGAAATGCGTCGCGCCGACGTCGGGCACGAGCCCGATGCGCGTCTCGGGCATCGCGATCTTGCTGCGCTCGGTCGCGACGCGCAGCGCCGCCCCCTGCGCGAGGCCCATGCCGCCGCCCATCGTCACGCCGTCCATCAACGCGACCACCGGCTTCGGAAACGTGTGAATGGCGTAGTCGAGCCGGTACTCGTCGACGAAGAACGGCAGCCAGGTTTCGCGCTGCGCGACCATCCGGTGCAGCGCGCGCACGTCGCCGCCCGCGCAGAAGCCCTTCTCGCCGGCGCCGCGCAGCACCACCGCGACGATCTGGTCGTCGCCGCGGCAGCGCTCGAGCAGCGCGGCCAGCTCGCCGATCATCGAATACGACAACGCATTGAGCGCGGCCGGCCGGTTCAGCGTGATCAACGCCACGCGGTTCACCACGCGGAACAGCACCTCGGGCGCGGGTTGCGCGAAGCGGTCATCGGTCGTCATCGGCGTGCTCATCGTTGCGTATCTCCATCGGTATGCCATTGCGGCGCGCGCTTGCCGAGAAACGCGGCCACGCCCTCGCGCGGATCGGCGGTATCGAACAGGTCGACGAAGCGTTCGCGTTCGACCGCGAGCGCCGCACTGCGCGGCACGCCGCGGCGTGCGAGGCCGATCAGCTCCTTGCTGTACGCGAGCGCATGCGGACTCTGCCGCACGACGTTGCGCGCGAGCGCCAGCGCCGCGTCGCGCGCGGCGCCGCTTTCGACGACGTCTTCGACCAGCCCGATGCGCAGCGCGGTGGCCGCATCGACGCGCGCGCCAGCCAGGATCATCTTCTTCGCCCAGCCTTCGCCGACGAGCCAGGGCAGCGTCTGCGTGCCGAGCCCGCACGGCAGCAGGCCGACGGACGCCTCGGGCAGCGCCATCTGTGCATGCGTCTCCGCGATGCGCATGTCGCACGCGAGCGCGCATTCGAGGCCGCCGCCCATCGCATAGCCGTTGATCGCCGCGATCGTCACGACGCGCGCGTCGTGCAGCGTCTCGAACGCCGCGCCGAAGCGCGCGGCCATCGCGCGCGCGACCGCGGCGTCGCCGTCGGCGAACGTGTTCAGATCGGCGCCGGCGCTGAAGAACTTCGGGCCGTCGCCGGTGATCACCAGCGCGCGCACGCGCGGGTTCGCGTTCAGTTCGGCGACGGTGTCCTGCAGTTGCCGCAGTCCGTCGGCGGTAAAGGCGTTCGCGGGCGGACGCTTGAGCGTCGCGCACGCGATCGCGCCGTCGTCGACGTAGTCCAGTTCGATCATCACGCGTCCTTCTTGCCAGCCGGTTGGTACAGGCGGATCACCGCCGAGAAATCGAGTTGCCCGTCGCCGCGGCTGCTCATCGTCTGGTACAGCTGCTGCGCGAGCGCGCCGAGATAGACGGGCTGGCGCGCCTGCCGCGCGGCATCGTTCGCGAGGCCGAGATCCTTCAGCATCAGATCGGTGCCGAAGCCGCCGCTGTAGCCGCGCGACGAAGGCGCGGTGTCGATCACGCCCGGATACGGGTTGTAGGTGTCCGAGCTCCAGCAGCGGCCCGTCGACGTGTTGACGATGCCGGCCAGCACCTTCGGATCGATGCCGAGCGCGACGCCGAGCGACATCGCCTCCGACACGGCCGCCATCGAGATGCCGAGCACGAGGTTGTTGCAGACCTTCGCGACCTGCCCCATCCCGGTCGCGCCGCAGTGGACGATGTTCTTGCCCATCGCGGCGAGCACGGGCTTCACGCGCTCGAAATCGGCGTCGCTGCCGCCGACCATGAAGGTCAGCGTGCCGGCGGCCGCGCCGCCGGTGCCGCCCGACACCGGCGCATCGACGAACGCGCCGCCATGCTCGCGCACGAGCGCGCCGAACGCCTGCGCGCTCGCGGGGTCGATCGTGCTCGAATCGATCACGGTTGCGCCGGCGCCCAGGCCGGCCAGCACGCCGTTCTCGCCGGCGAGCACCGAGCGCACGTGCGGCGCGGCCGGCAGCATCGTGATCACGAACGCCGCGCCGGCCGCCGCATCGCGCGGCGACGCGGCCACCTGCGCGCCGGCGTCCTGCAGCGCGCGCAATGCGTCGGCGCTCAGGTCGAACGCATGCACGTCGTGGCCGGCCTTCAGCAGGTTCAGCGCCATCGGCGCACCCATGTGGCCGAGGCCGATGAATCCGATCTTCATGTTGGTGTCCTCCCCGGCTCAGTGCAGCCGGATCGTCGTGTTGACCGGGCCGGCCGTCGTATCGTCGTCGAACCAGCGCGCGGTGACCGTCTTGGTCTGCGTGTAGAACTGCACGACCTGCTTGCCGTACGGGCCGAGATCGCCGAGCTTCGAGCCGCGCGAGCCGGTGAAGCTGAAGAACGGCACCGGCACCGGGATCGGGATGTTGATGCCGACCTGGCCGACGTCGATCTCGCTCTGGAACTTGCGCGCGGCCGCGCCGCTCTGCGTGAAGAGGCCCACGCCGTTACCCATCGGGTTCGCGTTGACGAGCGCGATGGCTTCGTCGAGCGTGTCGACCTCCATCACGACCACCACCGGCCCGAAGATCTCGTCCCGGTAGATCGTCATGTCGGTCGTCACGCCCGAGAACAACGTCGGGCCGACGAAGTTGCCCTCCTCGAAGCCGCGCACCGTCACGCCGCGGCCGTCGAGCTCGAGCTTCGCGCCTTCCTTGACGCCCGCGTCGATCAGCGACAGGATGCGCGCCTTCGCGCCGCGCGACACCACCGGCCCGACGTCGGTGCCCGCCTCCGAGCCCGCGTTGACCTTCAGCGTCTTCGCCTTCGCCACCAGCTCGGGCAGCCAGTCGCGCGCGCTGCCGACCAGCACCACCACCGAAGTCGCCATGCAGCGCTGGCCGGCCGCGCCGAAGCCCGCGCCGACCAGCGCGTTGATCGCCTGCTCGCGATGCGCATCGGGCAGCACGACCGCGTGATTCTTCGCGCCCATCATCGACTGCACGCGCTTGCCGTGCTGGCTGCCGAGGTTGTACACGTGCGTGCCGACGCCCGTCGAACCGACGAACGAAATCGCCTTCACGACCGGATGCGTGCAGAGCCCGTCGACCACGTCCTTGCCGCCGTGCACGACGTTCAGCACGCCCTGCGGCACGCCGGCCTCGATCGCGAGCTCGACCAGTTCCATCGTCGACAGCGGGTCCTGCTCGGACGGCTTCAGCACGAACGTATTGCCGCACACGATCGCCATCGGAAACATCCACAGCGGGATCATCGCCGGGAAGTTGAACGGCGTGATGCCGGCGCAGACGCCGAGCGGCTGGCGCAGCGTGTAGGTGTCGACGCCGCCCGCGACGTTCTCGGCGAATTCGCCGAGCTGCAGCGTGCCGATCGAGCAGGCATGCTCGACCACTTCGAGGCCGCGGAAGATGTCGCCTTCGGCATCCGGCAGCGTCTTGCCCTGCTCGGCGGTCAGCGTCTTCGCGATGCGCTGCTGGTTCGCGCGCACGAGCGCCTGGAACTTCAGCATGATCCGCATGCGCGCGGAGATCGGCGTGTTCTTCCAGGTCGCATAGGCGGCGTGCGCGGCCTGCACGGCCGCGTCGACTTCCGCCGCGGTCGCGAACGGCACGCGCGCGAGCACCTGTTGCGTGGCCGGATTGACGATGTCGCGCCACTCGCTCGTGGCGGACTCGACGAAGGCGCCGTCGATCAGCAGCTTGACCGTCGGCACGTCTTGCCCCGGCTGGGGCGTCGCATTCGCGTTCATCGGTGTGCTCTCCTTGCAGTGGGCCGCGTCGCGCGCTCGCGCCGGGCGGCCGGGTCAGTCGGTTCGATCGGTTAGATCATCTTCTGCCGCGTCGACGGGCCGCGCATGATCGCCGCAAGCGGCGCGCCCGGCCCGCCGGCGGTCACTTCAGTTCGGCGGCGAAATCTTCTTCCCAGTACTCGCCGGGCATGCGTGCAGTCGCATCGTCGCCGCGCTCGATCTCGCGGCGGCGCAGCTCGACGCGACGGATCTTCCCCGAGATGGTCTTCGGCAGCTCGGCGAACTGCAGCCGGCGAATGCGCTTGTACGGCGCTAGCTTCTCGCGCGAAAAGCGGAAGATCTCCAGCGCGAGCGCCGGGCTTTCCTCGAAGCCGTCGCGCAACGTGATGAAGGTCTTCGGCACCGACAACCGCACCGGGTCCGGGCTCGGCACCACGGCCGCTTCCGCGATCGCCGGGTGCTCGATCAGCACGCTTTCGAGCTCGAACGGGCTGAGCCGGTAGTCGGACGACTTGAACACGTCGTCCGCGCGGCCGACGTACACGTAGTAGCCGTCGTCGCCGCGCATCGCGATGTCGGACGTGCGGTAGTGGCCGTCGCGCATCGCGTACGCGGTCGCATCCGGGTTGTTCGCGTAGCCGTTCATCAGCCCGACCGGGCGCATCGCGCCGGTGCCGCCGCCGAGCGGCAATGCGACCTCGCCTTCGCCGACGGGCGCGCCGTCCGGGTCCAGCAGTGCGATCCGGTAGCCGGGCAGCGGCCGGCCCATCGAGCCCGCGACGACCGGCTGCCCCGGCGTGTTGCCGATCAGGCAGGTGGTTTCGGTCTGGCCGTAGCCGTCGCGAATCGTGATGCCCCACGCCTTCTTCACGCGCTCGATGATCTCCGGATTGAGCGGCTCGCCCGCGCCGACGATCTCGCGCAGCTGCACGTCGAACGTCGCGAGCGGCTGCTGCACGAGCATGCGCCACACGGTGGGCGGCGCGCACAGCGTCGTCACGCGGTATTTGACGAGCGCGTCGAGCACCGCCTTCGGCTCGAAGCGCGCGTAGTTGAAGACGAACACGCACGCCTGCGCATTCCACGGCGCGAAGAAGCAGCTCCACGCGTGCTTGGCCCAGCCCGGCGAGCTGATGTTCCAATGGATGTCGCCCGGTTGCAGCCCGATCCAGTACATCGTCGACAGGTGCCCGACCGGGTACGTGCGGTGCGTATGCTCGACGAGCTTCGGCTTCGACGTCGTGCCCGACGTGAAGTACAGCAACATCGCTTCGTTCGACCGCGTGACGGCGTCGGGCTCGAACGCCGCGCTCGCCGCGTAGCCGTCGTTCATCGCGAGCCAGCCGTCGCGCGGCGCGCCGGCCACGATCTTCCGCTTCAGCCCGAGGCCCGCCTGTTCGAACTTCGCGGTTTCGTGCTCGTCGACGATCGCATAGGTCACGCCGCCGATCTGCACGCGATCGCGCACGTCGTCCGCCGACAGCTGCGTGGTCGCGGGCAGCACGACCGCGCCGAGCTTCATCGCGGCGAGCATCGCGTCCCACAGCTCGACGCGGTTCGGCAGCATCAGCAGGATCCGGTCGCCGCGCACGACGCCGATGCCGCGCAGCCAGTTCGCGATCCGCGACGAGCGCTCGGACATCTGCGCGAACGAATACGGGGCGCCCGTCCCGGTCGCCGCATCGACGATCCACAGCGCGGGCGCGTCGTTGCCGCGCGCCATCGGGTCGAAATAATCGAGCGCCCAGTTGAACGCATCGAGCACCGGCCATTCGAAATCGCGGTACGCGGTTTCGTAGTCGGTGCGATGGCGCAGCAGAAAGTCGCGTGCGTCCAGGAATGCCTGTACCGTCATCGTGTCGTCTCCTGTCCGCGAGCGTCGGTGCATCGCACCTTGCTCGCGCTCCGTGCCCGGATTGTCTCCATCCATACTGCGGACGACCGGCGCATGCGCCGGTCCCCCATCGTCGCGGCGCACGGTCACGTCGTTGCGTGCCGCGTTCACCGCCCTCACCACCTTCACCGCGTCGCTGCGTGCCCTGCCTGATTGCCCGTTGCTCCATTGCGCGCGCGGCCGCTCACAGCTGCCGCGCGATCACCATCCGCTGCACTTCGCTGGTGCCTTCGTAGATCTGCGTGATGCGCGCGTCGCGATAGTGGCGCTCGACCTCGTAATCGGCGAGGTAGCCGTAGCCGCCGTGGATCTGGATCGCGTCCGAGCACACGCGCTCGGCCATCTCGGATGCGAACAGCTTCGCCTGCGACGCCTCCGACAGGCACGGCAGCCCAGCCGTGCGCAGCTTCGCCGCGTGATGGACGAGCAGGCGCGCCGCGTTGATCTGGGTGGCCATGTCGGCGAGCTTCTGCTGGATCGCCTGATGCTCGGCGATCGGCTTGCCGAACTGCACGCGCTCGCCCGCATAGCGGCGCGCCTTGTCGAATGCGGCGCGCGCGATGCCGAGCGCCTGCGCGGCGATGCCGATGCGTCCGCCTTCGAGATTCGACAGCGCGATCTTCAGCCCTTCGCCGCGATTGCCGAGCAGCGCGTCGGCGGGAAGCGTGCAGTTCTCGAGCGTGATCGGGCACGTATCGGACGCGCGAATCCCCATTTTCTTTTCGGGCTTGCCGACGATGAAACCCGGCGTGTCGGTGGGCACCAGGAACGCCGAGATGCCGCGCTTGCCGGCATCGGGATCGGTCATGGCAAAAACGATCGCGACGCCGGCGCGCTGGCCGTTGGTCACGAACTGCTTCGCGCCGTTGAGCACCCATTGGCCGTCGTGCAGCTCCGCGCGGGTGCGCAGGTTGTGCGCCTCGGAGCCGGCGTGCGGCTCGGTCAGGCAGAACGCGCCGATCACGCGGCCGGCCGCCATCTCGGCGAGCCAGCGATCCTTCTGCGCGGGCGTGCCGAAGCCCAGGATCGGCCCGCAGCCGACCGAGTTGTGCACGCTCATCATCGTCGCGCAGGCGGCGTCGCCGGCCGCGATCTCCTCCATGGCGAGCGCGTACGCGACGTAGTCGGTATAGGCGCCGCCCAGCTCCTGCGGCACGATCATCCCGAGCAGGCCGAGTTCGCCGAGCTGCGCGACGACGGTGTCGGGCAAGCGCGCGTCGTGGTCCCACTGCGCGGCGTTCGGCGCCAGCACCTCGGTGGCAAAGGCGCGCGCGGCGTCGCGGATCATCCGCTGATCTTCGGTGTAAAGCTCGTCCATGGTCCTGCCGTCTCCTGCGGCCGCCTGTGACGGCCGTCGTTTCGTTTCGATGCAACAAGTGTAGGCAAGCGCGCGCCGGTGTTCGATGCTCGCGCCGCTCATTTACACTGAGCGTTTTTGCCATACCGGCGATACGGATGAAGCAGGACGAAAGGGGAACCATCGCGATCAGCCTGGTCGCGTACAGCGTCGCGCTGGCCGCCCGCCGCGGCGTCGCGGCGGAGCCGCTGCTCGCGCAGGCCGGCATCGCGCCCGCGCTGCTCGCGCAGCCGCGCGCGCGCGTGAGCGCGCAGCAATACGGCGCGCTGTGGAATGCGATCGCGCGCGCGCTCGACGACGAGTTTTTCGGGCAGGACCGCCATCCGATGCGCAGTGGCAGCTTCATCGCGATGAGCCAGGCCGCGCTGTCCGCGCAGGACGGGCTGCGCGCGATGGCGCGCGCGGTGAACTTCATGCACTGCGTGCTCGACGATCTCCACGCGGAGCTCGACGCCAATCCGCAGCGCGTGCGGCTGCGCTTCGTGCACCGCAACAACGGCGCCGCGCCGGCGATGTTCACGTACGCGACCTATTTCATCATCGTGTACGGGCTGACCTGCTGGCTGATCGGGCGGCGCATCCCGGTGCTGCACGCGAGCTTTCGCTGCGACACGCCGCCCGCCGATCACGAATATCCGTCGATGCTGTGCGACGACATGCGGTTCAACCAGCCCGATTCGTATGTCGATTTCGATCCGGAATTCGCGACGCTGCCCGTCGTGCAGAACGCAAAGACGCTGAAAACCTTCCTGCGCAACGCGCCGGCCAGCTTCATCGTCAAGTACCGCAATCCGAACGCGCTCGCGCAGCGCGTGCGCGCCGTGCTGCGCGGGATGCCGCCCGCGTCGTGGCCGGGCGCGGACGGGATGGCCGCGCGGCTGCACGTGGCCGAGGCGACGCTCAGGCGCAAGCTGCACCAGGAAGGCCAGGCGTACCAGTCGATCAAGGACACGCTGCGACGCGATCTCGCGTTCGAGGCGCTGGCCGATCCGTCGCGCACGATCGCCGACGTCGCGGCGGCCACCGGGTTCGCGGAACCGAGCGCGTTCTACCGCGCGTTTCGCAAATGGAGCGGGCGCAGCCCGGCCGAGTACCGCGAAGAGGCGCTTGCGCGCGCGGGCGGCGCGCGCTGAACGCCGCCGCCTTCGCGCTTTCCGCCGAAAGCGCCTAATCTTCAAGCATCGGGCCAACGCCCATTTCCGCGAGCCGGACGGCGCGCGGCCGCGCGCCGCCCGGACGCCCCGATGCGCATTCATCGTCACGCGCCGCCGGCGCCCGCCGCGCGCGGCGCCCGTTCCCGTCACCCGCTGTCCGCGCGGGTCGCGCGCGCCGCGCTGTTCGCCGCGCTGCTGGTCGTGTGCGCGGCGGTGGCCGCTCCAGGCGCCGCCGCGCCGGCCGACGCACCCGCCGCCGCGCCGGTCGTCGTGATTCCGGTCAACGGCGCGATCGGGCCGGCCAGTGCCGACTTCATCGTCCGGTCGCTCGACCGCGCGGCAAGCGTGCATGCGCCGCTCGCGATCCTGCAGCTCGATACGCCCGGCGGCCTCGACACGTCGATGCGCCAGATCATCAAGGCAATCGTCGGCTCGCCGGTGCCCGTGGCGGCCTTCGTCGCGCCGGGCGGCGCACGGGCCGCGAGCGCCGGCACCTATATCGTCTACGCGAGCCACGTCGCCGCGATGGCGCCCGGCACCAATCTCGGCGCGGCGTCGCCGGTGCAGTTCGGGATCGGCGGCGGCGCGCCGGGTACGCCGCGATCGTCGCCTGCCGCGGCCTCGGGCGCATCCGGCACGTCGGCGACGTCGGCCGAATTGCCGAACGACACGCAATCGACCGAAATCCGCAAGGCGACGCAGGACGCCGCCGCGTACATCCGCGGCCTCGCGCAGCTGCGCGGGCGCAATGCCGACTGGGCCGAGCGCGCGGTGCGCGAGGCCGTGAGCCTGTCCGCGAACGACGCGCGCGCGCAGCACGTCGTCGATCTGATCGCGCAGGACCCGGCCGATCTCGCGCGCCGGCTCGACGGCCGCACCGTGACGACGAGCGCCGGCACGCTGCGGCTCGCGACCGCGCACGCGCCGCTCGTCGTGCTCGCGCCCGACTGGCGCAGCCGCTTCCTGTCGATCGTCGCCGATCCGAACGTCGCGCTGATCCTGCTGACGATCGGCATCTACGGGCTGTTCTTCGAATTCGCGAATCCGGGCTTCGTGCTGCCGGGCGTGGCCGGCACCATCTGCCTGCTGATCGGCCTGTTCGCGATGCAGTTGCTGCCGGTCAGCTATGCGGGCCTCGGGCTCGTGCTGCTCGGGCTCGGCTGCCTCGTCGCCGAGGCCTTCCTGCCGACCTTCGGCGTGCTCGGCTTCGGCGGGATTGTCGCGTTCACGATCGGCGCGCTGATGCTGATCGACACCGACGTGCCGGGCTACGGCATTCCGTGGCCGCTGATCGCGGGCCTCGCGGCCGCCGGCGCGCTGCTGGTGGCCGGCGTGTCGAGCGTCGCGCTGCGCGCGCGGCGGCGGCCGGTCGTGACGGGCGCCGAGGCGATGCTGGGCAGCGTCGGCGAAGTGCTCGACGACGGCCTGCGTCCGGACGAGCCGCACGGCGCCGCCGGCCCCGCGCCGTCGGCGGCCGGCTGGGCGCGCGTGCACGGCGAGCGCTGGCGCGTCGCGAGCAGCACGCCGCTGGCGGCCGGCTGTCGCGTGCGCGTCACCGGCCGCCACGGACTGACGCTCACCGTCACGCCGCTCTACGACGTGCCGGCACACGAACCACAACAGCGGGGAGCCCCGTCATGATCGGCTATACGTTCGGCTTCGGCAGCGTCCTGATCGTCTTCGTCGTGGTGCTCGTCGCCTCGTCGATCCGCGTCTTCCGCGAGTACGAGCGCGGCGTCGTGTTCATGCTCGGCCGCTTCTGGAAGGTCAAGGGGCCGGGCCTCGTGCTGATCATCCCGATCGTCCAGCAGGTCGTGCGGATCGACCTGCGCACCGTCGTGTTCGACGTGCCCGCGCAAGACGTGATCACGCGCGACAACGTGTCGGTGAAGGTCAATGCGGTCGTGTATTTCCGCGTCGTCGATCCGGAAAAGGCCGTGATTCAGGTCGCGCGCTTCTTCGAGGCGACGAGCCAGCTCGCGCAGACGACGCTGCGCGCGGTGCTCGGCAAGCACGAACTCGACGCGCTGCTCGCCGAGCGCGAGCAGTTGAACGCCGACATCCAGAAGACGCTCGACGCGCAGACCGACGCGTGGGGCATCAAGGTGTCGACGGTCGAGATCAAGCACGTGGACCTGAACGAGACGATGATCCGCGCGATCGCGCGGCAGGCCGAGGCCGAGCGCGAGCGGCGCGCGAAGGTGATCCATGCGGAAGGCGAATTGCAGGCGTCGGAGAAGCTGTTGCAGGCCGCGCAGCGGCTCGCGCAGCAGCCGCAGGCGATGCAGCTGCGCTACCTGCAGACCCTGACGACCATCGCGGCGGACAAGAATTCGACGATCGTGTTTCCGCTGCCGATCGATCTGCTCGGGGCGTTGCTGGACCGCCTGGGCGCACCGCCCGAGCGTTGAGGCTCGGATACGCCGGGCGCCGGCGCCGATGGGTGCGGCGGCGCCCGCGTCCGGTGCGCGTCAGGCCAGCAGCTTGCGCTCGGTCTTGCCGTACTTGATCGACTTCTCGTCGGGAATCATCAGCCCGGTGTGCTCGTCGCGGCCCTGCAGCAGGAAGCGCGCGTCCGGGTTGCCGATCTGTTCGGACGCGAGCTTGCTGTCCGCGCCGATCTCGCCCTTCTTCATCCGGTTGACGATCACGCCGGCTGCGGTGTCCTTGAAATCGCGCAGCATCCACGCGTCGCCGTCGCTGTCGCCGAACACCAGCAGCGGGCCGTAGCCCTTCTTCGACGCGAGGACGTTGCGGATCCCCACCGTCTTGCCGGGCCCCCAGTTGAAATGCCAGCCGGCCGGATAGGTGCTCGTGTACTTGCCGTCCTGCATGTCGAGCCGCAGGCCGATCACGTTCTCGGGCGCCACGCCGTAGCCGTAGTTCGGGTTGCCGGCGAACACGCGCACGACGTCGTCGAGCGACGCGGTGCTCACGTACACGTCGATGCCGTTCGCACGCAGCGTATGCATCACCGAGCGGATCTCCTCGTGAATGCGGATGCCGTGGAAATGCGTGTCGGCCACCACGCCCGCCTTGCCCGGCAGCGCCTTCGGGCTTTCGTAGCGGACCTTGCGCAGCGCGTCGCCGATGCCGTAGTTGTTCGACGCTTGCGCCATCGCCTGCAGCTCGGCGGTCGTCATGTTCTTGTAGAAGTAGATGATCCACTTGTAGCCGACTTCGAGCGGATGCGTGTCGCAGATCGCGTCGTACATGAAGTACAGCTTCGCGCGGAAGTCCTTGAACTGGTCGGTCTCGCGAATCTCGTCGAGGCTCTTGTCGCCGCCGAAGCCCTGGTAGTTCGCATGGAGCCAGCGGTAGTCGGACTCGACGTCGGCGGCGAGGTCCTCCATCGTCACCGGCTTGCCGTCGACCGTCGTGTAGTCCTTCATGAACGCGCCCTTCGGCACGTCCTTCCACATCACGCCGACGAACTCGTCGGGCGTCAGCTTGTATTGCAGATGGTTGATCTGGTACATCAGCAACGCTTCTTCGCAGTCGTTCATGATGCACGTGTTGTCCCAGTCGAACACCGCATACGGGCGGCGCCTGGCGTCGTAGCCCGCGCTCGCGACGCCATGCCGGTCGAGCACCATCTGCAGGCGCGCGGCGTTGAACGGCGACCAGCGGCCGGGGTCCAGCGCGTCCGGCGCGGTCGCGCTCTTCGCGCCGGCCATGCCGGCCTTGAGCATCAGCGGCGTCGCAGCGGTCGCCGCGGCAAGGGTGTTGATGAACTTGCGGCGTTGCATGGTATCTCTCCGTTGAAATGCCGAATCGGCTTCGGCCGCTGCCCCGCGCGACGCGCGACACATCGTCCCCATTCGAGGCCGCAAAGGCGTCGAATGGGGGCGAATGATGTGACGAAATTATTTCGGCAATTTGACAGCGTCGCGCCACGACGCGACGGCGAATTGATCCGGCGCGACATCCGGACGCGTGCGCGGACCTCGCGTGGGGCGCTGCGCCGCGTCCTGGTGCCTCCCGTCCCTACCGCGGTTGCCGGCCGCCGTTCTCGAACCCGAGCGGCGCAGCGCTGCGTGACTTCAAGGCCGGTTACATACACACCGCATTGCGAAGGCTCGAACCGGCGCTCTCATATATGACATGACGCGCCGGCCCGCCGCGCAGAACGGCAACCGGAGCGCGACGAAGGACGACGCCCGCGCCGCGCCACGCCCTGCAACTCGACGGTTCCGGCGGTGCGTGCGCCGAAATGCGTACAATCGCGGCTTCATTTCCCGGAGGTGCCGCGATGGCCATGAAGAAAACCGATCTCGAAAAGAACAAGGCGCTGAAGCTCACGCAAGCGATGAAGCAGTCCGGCTCCGCGCGCTTCGGCAAGGGCGCCGACGAAGCGGCGAAGCTCGATCGCCGCGCGCAGCGCAAGCTCGACCAGGAACAGGGTCTCGTGCCGTTCGCGTGCAAGCTCAACGCCGAACTCGTCGAACAGCTGAAGGCGCGTGCGGCCACCCATCCGAACGGGATGACGGGCCTGCTGTCCGAACTGCTCGTGAACGGCCTCGCGCAGCGCGACGCGTGAGCGCCGCGCGACGCCCAAATAGTCGTTGACAACGCCGTACGACATCGACACACTCGTTCGCATGCCTACGTTCAAGCACATCGCCATCGCGATTCATTGCCCGGTGAACATTCGAAAGAATGGATCACGGGAGGCGCTTGTGCGTTAGCATCCGAGCAGTACGCATGTCACACGAGGCCTCACCGGAAACGGATGAGGCCTTTTTGTTCTGGTGCGCTTCATTCGTCCGGCCCAACGAATGGAGCAGACGATGGACCAGGCAAGCCCGTTGTTCGACCGTCCCGACTCGCGCCGCGCCGGCGCGATCGCGTTACCGACCGTCGTGATCCGCTTCGCGGTTGCACCGCACACGACGCTGACGTGGCGCGCGCCGAGCGATGCGGAAATCCGCGCGCACGGCGCCGCGCTGTGGATCACGCGCCCGCCGAGCGTCGACGACTACTGGGTGCAGCCGGGCGACGTGCTGCGCATCGCGCGCGGCGATCGCGTCTGGCTCGGCACCTACGACGGCCGCCCCGCCGAAGCATCGATCACGACCGCATACGTGCGGCGCGGCGATCGCCTCGGACGCACGCTCGCGCGGATGCGCGGCTGGCTCGCCGCAAGAGGGAGAAGGCGGGACTGACGCTGCGCTGCCGCGCAACGCGTTGACGCGGCGAACGACCGCGTCGGAAAACGAACGCACCCGCGGCGCAATCGGCCGCGGGTGCGCTTCGAGTGGCGCGGCACGCCGCTGCGTGCCGCGCGCGATCGCGCGCCCTGCGCAGCTTTCACATGCAACGCATGCGTCAGGTGCTGGCGGCGAGACGCGGGCCCGTACCGCGGGGTGTGGTGTCGACGTCCGGACGTTGCGCCGCCTGCGAGGTCACCCACGGATCGATGCCCTGCTTTTGCACCTCCTCGAGGAACGACACACGCGTGCGCCAGTAATCCGCTTGTAATTTCGCATCGATGACGCGCTGTTCGGCCGTGAACAGTTCCATGCGCGCCGTGACGAGCATCGACGCAGCGGTTTTTTCCGGCGTGGGGGCGTGCCGCATCGCCCAACGGCTGATCCAGTTCAACATGCTGACCTCCGTGATGACGGACGAACCCGCATCGGGCTATCGCAACCGGTCGCGCGTGCCCGAACGCGCAACGACCGTTACCGCACTTCGCCGCCTGGCCTGCACGGACTGCGACTCCCCCGCGTCGGCAGCGATCGGCCGGCGTGCGTGCACGGTTCATCTATCGTAGAAAGACTTGCCGGTTAACGCGATGGCGTCTTGCGATCTTTTACACAGAAACCACAGTCGCGCGAGCGGCGCGAAATCGCAGTTGCGCACGCGCCGGCTTCGGAGCAGCATAGCCCGATGTCCGCCGCCGCCCGGACTGCCGAACGGCCGGCGCGCGCAGCTGCCCGCCCGTTCGGGCGGGCGCGCTCTTGCAGGCGCACCCTCTCTACCGCACGGCGTCGTGCCATCGCCGTCGTACCCGCCACCGAATCGTTTCCATCGTTTGCGCCCGGCCGCTTCGCCCGAACCGGTAAAATGCGCGCCGCCGTCGCGCGATGTGCATCTGCAACGTGCATCTGCGGCCGTCCGCGCGAACGCGCGCGATCGCGCCCCGCGACTATATCGTCCGAGCTATCCACGCTATTACAATCCGCCGATAGCATCGCAATAGTGGCTGGTTACAGTACGCCGGCCTCGCGCTGGCTTACAACAATTCGGCACGAACAACAAGCAACACGACAACCCGACCGGAGAAACGCCTTCATGGAATCCATCAAGCGGTATTTCGGCTTCGCTGAAGCCGGCACCGACTTCCGCACCGAAATACTCGCGGGCGTCACCACGTTCCTGACGATGGCCTACATCATCTTCGTCAACCCTGCGATTCTCGGCGACGCCGGCATGCCGAAGGAATCGGTGTTCGTGGCGACCTGCCTCGTCGCGGCGCTCGCGTCGATCATCATGGGCCTGTACGCGAACTATCCGATCGCGTGCGCGCCCGGCATGGGCCTGAACGCGTATTTCGCCTACACCGTCGTCAAGGGCATGGGCTTCACGTGGCAGGCCGCGCTCGGCGCGGTGTTCATCTCCGGCTGCCTGTTCCTGCTCGTCACGCTGTTGCGCGTGCGCGAGGCGATCGTCAACGGCATTCCGAAATCGCTGCGCATCTCGATCACCGCCGGCATCGGCCTGTTCCTCGGCATCATCTCGCTGAAGACGTCCGGCGTGATCGTCGGCAGTCCCGCGACCCTCGTCACGCTCGGCGACCTGCACAAACACGACACGATCCTCGCGATCGTCGGCTTCTTCACGATCGTCACGCTCGACTATCTGCGCGTGCGCGGCGCGATCCTGATCGGCATCATCGGCGTCACGGTCCTGTCGTTCTTCTTCGGCGACAACCAGTTCCATGGCGTGTTCTCCGCCCCGCCGTCGATCGACGCGA
Source organism: Burkholderia sp. WP42 (assembly GCF_000745665.1). Taxonomy (NCBI): domain Bacteria; kingdom Pseudomonadati; phylum Pseudomonadota; class Betaproteobacteria; order Burkholderiales; family Burkholderiaceae; genus Burkholderia; species Burkholderia sp. WP42. The sequence goes on from NZ_KN050726.1 coordinate 72,573, forward strand.
CGCTGTTCAAGCTCGACATCGGCGCCGCGCTGTCGACCGGAATCATCAACGTGATCCTCGTGTTCTTCCTCGTCGAGCTGTTCGATGCGACCGGCACGCTGATGGGCGTCGCGAACCGCGCCGGCCTGCTCGTCGAAGGCAAGATGGACCGCCTGAACAAGGCGCTGCTCGCCGACAGCACCGCGATCGTCGCGGGCTCGGTGCTCGGCACGTCGTCGACCACCGCGTACATCGAGAGCGCCTCGGGCGTGCAGGCCGGCGGCCGCACGGGCGTGACGGCGATCACCGTCGCCGTGCTGTTCCTCGCCTGCCTGTTCATCGCGCCGCTCGCCGGCGTCGTGCCCGGCTACGCGACGGCGCCCGCGCTGCTGTACGTGTCGTGCCTGATGCTGCGCGAGATGGTCGACGTCCCGTGGGACGACGCGACCGAAGCCGTGCCGGCCGCGCTCACCGCGCTGCTGATGCCGTTCACGTATTCGATCGCGAACGGCGTCGCGTTCGGCTTCATCGCGTACGGCGGCCTGAAGCTGCTGACCGGCCAGGCCCGCACGGTCAAGCCGATCGTGTGGATCATCGCGGCCGTGTTCCTGTTCCGCTACTTCTACCTCGGCGGCGAGTGACGCACGCGCCGCGGCGCGACCCACGATGACGCAACGCCACCTTCGGGTGGCGTTTTCGTTGGGGCGCGCATGCGGCGCACGCGCCGCCGCATCACGCGCCTGCCTGCCGAAGCACCCAGCGCGCGAAAGTACGCAGCGGGCCGTCGCCCAATTCGAGCGCTTCGGGCACCACGAGACAGAAGCGCTTGACCACGCCGCGGCCGTCCGGCCAGGGCGCCGCGAGCAAACGCTGCGCGATCTCGGCTTCCACATAGAGCCGCGGCACCAGCGCGACGCCAAGCCCGGCCAGCGCCGCGGCGATCAGCATCGAATAAAGATCGTGCCGCGCGCCGGCAGCCGGGTTGTCGACCGGCAATCCCGTCTCCTGCACGTAGGCCGACCACGCGTCGGGCGTCTGCCGCTTGTGCAGGCGCGGCAGCGTGCCGAGCAGCGCGTCCGGGTGCCCGCCCGCGAGCAGCGACGGGCGGCAGACCGGCACCAGCACCTCCTCGCACAACCGATACGTATGCATGCCGGCCCACGCCGGATGCTCGAAATGAATCGCGGCATCGAAGCCGCTGCCGGCGAGCACGAACGGCTCAGCCCGATCGGCCAGATGCACGGTGATGTTCGGATGCTCCGCCTGGAATCCGCCGAGCCGCGGAATCAGCCAACGCGTCGCGAAGGTCGGCGTCACCGCGATGTCGATGCTGCCGCCGTCGCCCGCCTGCCCCATCAGGTACTGGCTGTCGCGCTCGAGCCGGTCCAGCACTTCGCGCACCTGCGCCGCGTAACGCGCGCCGTTCGGCACGACCCGCACGCGGTTGCCGACACGCTCGAACAGCGCCACGCCCAGGAACGCCTCGAGCCGGCCGATCTGCCTGCTGATCGCGCCTTCGGTCAGCGCGAGCTCGTCGGCGGCCCGCGCGAAGCTGCCGTGCCGCGCGGCGGCCTCGAATGCCATCAAGGCCGAGTTGCTCGGAATCCTGCGTCGCGTCACGTTTCCCCCGGTTGGGCCACAGCTTGATCGAATGTCACTGAACGATGACGAATCATCGTTTTTCCACCGTTCGGCGACTCACTATCATGACAAAAACTCAATCAACGAGCCAGCCCGCCGATGCCGACGGCCGCTCGCCACCCGTGGAGAAGTCATGATCTATGCCGTTGAATGCAGCATCGCCGAGCCGGCCGTCGAAGCCGAGTGGAGCGACTTCTACAGCCGCGTCAAACTGCCCGCGCTGATCTCCGTGTCGGGCTTTCGCACGTCGCAACGCTTTCGCGCGCTCGGCGGCGACGGCCCCGTCTATCTGGCGCTGCATACGATCGACGCGCCGGACGTGCTGACGTCGGCCGAGTATCGCGCGAAGGGCGGCGGCAATTTCGCACGCTGGCAGCCGCACATCGTCGAGTGGCGCCGCAACGTGTACGACAGCGCCGCGCCCGCGCCGGCCGTCGCCGACGGCCAATGGCTGGCCGTGAGCGACGACGCCGCGCCGGTCGCCCAGGCCGGCATCGCCGCCGCCGCGCTGCATGCGGTCGCGCTGGATCGTCGGCCGGCCCACCGCTGGCTGGCCGTGCTCGATCGCGACGGAGCACGGCTCGCGTCGCACGCAGCCGGCGCGGCGATCCGGCTCTATGCGCCGATCGGCGAGCAGCTCGTCGGCACGCCGGCCACGGCCGCCGCACGCTGACGGGAGCCGGCCATGCCCAGCGTCACGATTTTCATCGCCGAGGCCGGCATGCCGGCGCAGACGTCCCTCGCCGCGCTGTCGTCGGCATGCGACACGCTCTGCACCGACGTGCTGAATGCCGCGCCCGGCACCGTCCACGTCGCGTTCGTGCCAGTGCGGCACGGCTGCGGACACCCGGTCAGCGCGGAGATCCGCTTTCGCCTCGGCCCACTGCGCACCGCCGAATTGATCGATCGATTCATGGCTTCGCTCGACCGCGAAATTCTCCGCCACACCGGCTTGGTCGCGCGCATCCGCTGCTTCGGCCACGACAGCGCCCACCTTCACGCCCGGAACTGACCATGAACCCGTCCATTGCGCGCCCGCCGTTCCCGTGCCGTCAGATCGGCGATTTCTCCGTCATTGCGCTCAGCGACGGCACGCTGAGCGCCGGCCTCGATCTGCTGTCGAACATCGACGTCGACGCGGCCGCGGGCATCATGCAGCGGGCCGGCGTGCCGGCGCCGTCCGACGTCAACATCAACTGCTATGTGATTCGCGGCGGCGGCCGGACCGTGCTGGTCGACGCCGGCGCCGGCGGCTTCCGCAACTGGGGCGGCCTGCTGCCGGCGGCGCTGCCGCAAGCCGGGATCGATGCGCGCGACATCGACACGATCCTGCTGACGCACGCGCATCCCGATCATATCGGCGGCCTGCTCGATGCGCGCGGACAGCCGGCCTTCCCGCGCGCCGAGGTGCTGATTCACGAACGGGAACGGGCGTTCTGGCTGGATCACGACGCATACGAACGCGCCAGCGAGCGCGCACGCGGGAATTTCGAGCTGGCACGGCGCGCGTTCGACGCCTGTCGCGCGCAGCTGCGCACCATCGCAGGCGGCAACGTGCTGCCCGGCATCGCGGCGGTGCCGCTGCCGGGCCACACGCCCGGCCATACCGGCTATCGCGTCGAATCGCGCGGCGAGCGCCTGCTGATCTGGGGCGATCTCGTGCATTTCGCGCCGGTTCAGGTCGCGCACCCCGACGTGTCGATCGCGTTCGACCACGATGCGTCGCTGGCATGCGCGACGCGCGCGGCCACGCTCGCGCACGCCGCTGGGGAGAACCTGATGATCGCGGGCATGCACCTCGCCGATACGGGCTTCGCTCGCATCGCCCGCGCGCACGGCGCAACCGACGGCGCGTATGCGCTGGTCGCGACGGATTGAACGCGATGGAATCCTGACGGGTTCGGGCGGCGCGAACCGGGCGCAATGCGACGCGCGGGTCGCCGCACGCGCGGCGCCGCATGCGCGCCGCGCCGCGCCGATACGACGCGGGCGCCGGAATTCGGCGCCCGCTGCGTCACTACCCGAGCGTGCGGCTCAGCGCCAGTTCGCCTCGTAGAAGCGCACGTAGCCGCTGCGCAGCGTCACGCATTGCGCGCGCGTTTCGGACAAGAGCCGCCGTGCGGCCGCCTCGATGCGCTCGCGATGCTGGTCGTACGCGCCGACCATGTCCTCGAAGCGCGGCGACGCGGCGCCGAAATGGTCTTCCAGCGCTTCGGCCGTGATCTGGCATTTGACGCGCTCGCCATTCACGAGCGCCGTGAATCCGAGCATCAGGTCGCGCCCCGAATATTCGGGCTTCTCGTTCGTGAAATGGATCTGCATGGCGCCGCCCTTCGTCCGGTAGTCAACACGTGACCGCGTCCGTCGTCCGCCACCGGCCGGACGAAAATGGACGCGGGCTCGCCGGCAGGGGCGTCGCCCACGGGCTTGTCGCGCGGACGATGCATGCCGGTTGCATTCCACTTTAGACGGTTTCGCGCAGGAGGCAAATTTTGGGCGTGCGTCGTTCCGACGCGCATTTTCGTCCGACCAGCGCGCCCTGCAGCGGCGTGCGCCGCGCGGCGTCAGTGAGGATCGGTGGGCCAGATGTTGAGCGCGATCGCGGCGGTCGTCGCGCCCACCGCGATTGCGGCCGCCCCGTACCGGACGGCGTCGATCGCGTCGAACAGCAAACCGTGGATCGCGACGCCGATGCCGCCGAGCATGATGAAAGTGGCGATGGCCGCCAGCACGACTCTGAGTTCCGTCCGAACCATGATGGGTCTCCCGAACGGATGCATGTCACGTCGCATGCATGTTGCAATGCGGAACACGGCGCGTGCGTGCTCCACTTCCATCATTGCAGGCGGCCGCGTGAAAGCAAGACGGGTTTATACGCGGCGCGCACAACGCGCGCGGCGCTTGTATGATGAGGCGATATCGATCGCGGCCGCCGAGGCGCGCGGGCGCAGCCCGCCAAGCGCAGCCCGGATGGCGCCGCGCAACGCGTCACGGCGGGCCGACCGCGACGCACGGTGCCCCGGCACGCGCTTCGGCGCCGCCCGCGGCCGACAGGAGACGACACATGCCTCAACCTTTCGTGCTGCCCGCCACCGCGGGCCGCAACGACCTGCTCGCACAGGCGCACGCCCGCTCGACGTCGCTCGGCCTGCGCGCGGACGAGCGCCCCGATTTCTCGCCGCTGTCGCGGCTCGCGCTGCGCGAACTCCTCGACACGAACCATGCGCTGTTCGCCCACGCGCGCCCGGTAATGGAGAACCTGCACGCGCAGATCGCCGACACGCAAAGCCTCGTGCTCCTCACCGATGCCGACGGCGTGATCCTGCACAGCATCGGCGACGCGGACTTCATCGAGAAGGCGAACCGCGTCGCGCTGTGCACCGGCGTGTCGTGGGCCGAAGGCATGCGCGGCACCAACGCGATCGGCACCGCGCTCGCGTCGGGCCAGGCCGTCGCCGTGCACGGCGAGGAGCACTTCCTGCGCGCGAATCACATCCTCACCTGCTCGTGCGCACCGATCATCGATCCGTTCGGCCGCACGCTCGGCACGCTGGACGTGAGCGGCGATCCGCGCGGCTTCAGCCCGCACACGCTCGCGCTCGTGCGAATGTCCGCGCAGCTGATCGAGAACCATCTGTTCGCGAACCGCTGCGCCGAAGCGCTGCGGCTGCGCTTCCACGCCCACGAGGATTGCGTCGACTCGCTGTTCGCCGGGCTCGTCGCGTTCGACCGCGACGGCGGACTGATCGCCGCGAACCGCAGCGCGCAGTTTCAGCTCGGCGCGACGTTCGATGCACTGCAGCATCGCGGCTGCGACGCGCTGTTCGGCATGCAGTTCAATCAGCTCGCGCAGCAGGCGGCCCGTGCACCGGGCGCGCCGTTCCAGTTGACGCTGTCGACCGGCGTGCGCGTGCTCGCGCGCTGCGAATTCGCCGAGGCGCGCAAGACGACCGTCGCCGTCACGCCGCCCGCACCGGCGCCCGTCGCCGCGCGCCCGCGCGCGGTCGACCCCGAGGCGATCACGTTCGCGACGCTCGACACCGGCGATGCACGGATGGCTGCCGTGCTCGACCGGGTCGCGAAGATCCGCGGGCGCGACCTGCCGCTGCTGATCCTCGGCCAGACGGGCACCGGCAAGGAATGGCTCGCCCGCGCGCTGCACCAGGCGTCGCCGCGCGCCGACGGCCCGTTCGTCGCCGTCAACTGCGCCGCGCTGCCCGATTCGCTGATCGAGGCCGAGCTGTTCGGCTACGAGGACGGCGCGTTCACCGGCGCGCGCAAGCGCGGCAGCCCCGGCAAGATCGCGCAGGCCGACGGCGGCACGCTGTTTCTCGACGAAATCGGCGACATGCCGCTCGCGCAGCAAGTGCGGCTGATGCGCGTGCTGCAGGAACGCGCGGTGATGCCGCTCGGCGGCGCACGCGCGGTGCCGGTCGACGTGCGCGTGGTGTGCGCGACTCACCGCGACCTGCGCGCGATGATCGCCGAGCGCACGTTCCGCGAAGACCTGTTCTACCGGATCAACGGGCTCGCCGTCACGCTGCCGCCGCTCGCCGCGCGCACCGACCTGCCGGTGCTGGTGGAGCGCATCCTCGCGCGGCTCGCGCACAGCGAGCCGATGCCGACGCGCGTCGCCGCCGACGTCCTCGACGCATTCCTGCGCCACCGCTGGCCCGGCAACCTGCGGCAGATGACCAACGTGCTGCGCACGGCCGGCATGCTCGCCGAAGACGAAGCCGAAATCGCGCTCGCGCACCTGCCCGACGATTTCTGGCTCGACTGCGAAGACGCGCCGGCGAGCTCGCCCGCGCCGGCCGGCACGCGCGCGGCAACGACGTTGCAAAGCCACCAGGCCGCGGTGATCGATGCGGTGCTCGCGCGGCACGGCGGCAACGTGTCGGCTGCCGCGCGCGAGCTCGGGCTCGCGCGCAATACCGTCTACCGCTATCTGCGCCGGCACTGAGATCGCGGCCGGCGGCCTGCACGGCGCCGGCCGCGCGCGGCTTCGGGTATGCTTGGGCGCTCGCATCGCATTGCCGCCGCCTGCCGCCCGCCTTCACCATGACCGATCCGGAACGTCCCCCACTCGTGCGCGTCGAACCGCTCGGCGCGACGTTCGACGCGCCCGACTCGCTGACGCTGCTCGAAGCCGCCGCGTTCGCGCACGTCAGCCTGCCGCGCTCGTGCCGCAACGGCACGTGCCGCACTTGCCTGTGCCGGATCGTCAGCGGCAGCGTGCGCTACACGATCGAGTGGCCGGGGCTGAGCCGCGACGAGAAGGCCGAAGGCTATACGCTGCCGTGCGTGGCCGTCGCGACGTCGGACCTCGTGCTCGACGTGCCCGACGCCCAAATGATCGAATGAGCGCGGCGCGCGGCCGTGTGCCGCGCCCGCCGCCGCGGCGGCTGCGTGGCATAATCCGCAGCATCGCCTTCCTCCATATGCCGCCGCGCATCGCATGCTGAGTCGTCGTCTCCGCAAGATCGTCAGTCTGATCGGGATGCTCGCCATCCTGATGACGACGCTCGCGCCGACGATCTCACAGGCGCTGACGACGCAACACCGCGTCGACGCGCTGCTCGCCGGTTACTGCACGGCCGGGCCGAGCGATGCCGACCACGGCGACGCTGCGTCGTCGAAGAGCCTGCAGGCCCATCTGCAGGCATGCGGCTATTGCAGCCTGCTCGCGCATACGCCGGCCCTGCCCGCGCCCGAACTGACGTTCGCGGCCAATCTTGCGCCGCTGCGGCACCGCGAAGCGACCCGCTTCGAGAGCCTGCCGCGCGCGCTGCCGCTCACCGTCGCGCAACCGCGCGCGCCACCGTCCGCCGCCTGAAGCACCGTCACCGCGCGTGATGCGTTGGCGCATCGCGCCGTCCGCCTGCGCGCGCCTCGTCGCGCGCGGCGCCAAAACGTTCCTGTTCGACCGTATTGCCTGCCCGCGGCATCGCGCCGTGCGCGCACGCCCGCTTGCGGCATGCGCGCGTGCGAACGCGCGCGGCGACGCGTCGAACGCATCGTTCTCCTCGTCATCTCCGATCGGATCAACCAACATGAAAATCACTTCGTTCGTTCGCGGCGCACTCGTCGTCGCCGGCTTCGTCATCGCGCAGGCTGCTCATGCGCACGCACACCCGAAAACCCTCGACCCCGCCGCCGATGCCACGCTGGCGAGCGCGCCGCACGAGGTCGCGATCGACTTCAGCGAAACGCTCGAACCCGCATTCAGCTCGATCGTGGTCACCGACAGCCACGGCCAGTCGGTCGCCGACGGGAAATCGACGGTCGACGCCGGCAACCGCAAGCGCATGCACGTCGCCCTCGCAAGCCTCGCGGCCGGCACGTACACGGTCGCGTGGGTCGCGGTGGCAAGCGACGGCCATCGCACGCAGGGCCGCTACACGTTCACGGTGAAGTGACGCCGACGATGCCCGCACGGCAACTTCCGATACCCGACAAGGAATGCACTCGATGAAACGCTCGATTCCCGCCAGCCTGCTGTTCGCCCTGCTCGCGCTGCAGGCGCCCGCCACCTTCGCCGCGTCGGCCGTCCAGGCCGATGGCTGCTGGATCCGCACGATGCCGGCGACGGCCCCGTCGTCCGGCTACTTCACGCTGAAGAACGACGGCGACAAGCCGGCCACGCTCACCGGCATCGACACGCCCGCATACGGGATGGCGATGATCCACGAAACGCTGACGGCCGGCAGCACCGCGAAGATGGTCCACGTCGACGCGGTCGAGGTGCCCGCGCACGGCACGGTCACGTTCAAGCCGAAGAGCTATCACGTGATGCTCGAGGACGCGCGCAAGCCGGTCGCGCCCGGTGCGAAGGTGCCGCTCGCGCTGCACTTCGCCGACGGCTCGACGGTGTCCGTGACCTGCGACGCGAAGGCGCCGTCGTACACCGGCCAGTAACGCCCTATCCCCGCCCGAAGGAGACCAACATGAGCCACCAACGCCCGACGCTCGCCGACCGGATCGTCCGCTACCGGACGCCGCTGAATCTCGCCGTGCTGATCGTCTGCGGTTTATGGGCGGCGTGGGTCGCGTGGATCACGCGGCCGGCCGCAATCGATTCGCCTGCGTCGATCGTCGCATCCTGCGTGCGCGACACGCGTTGACGCGATGCGCCGGGGTGAGCCGCGCGCAGCCGTGGCATCATGCAGCGATTCACCCCGACCGCAGACCCCGCCTTCCGGAGCGCCGCATGTCCGTTCAGACCTGGATGTTGTTTGCCGCCGCCTATCTCGCGACCACGCTGTCGCCGGGCCCCAACGTGCTGCTGGTGATCCGCAATACGGTGCGCTACGGCTCGCGCGGCACGGCAGCCACGATCGCCGGCAATCTCGTCGCACAGGGCGCGGTGGTCGGGCTGGTCGCGCTCGGCGTGGGCGCGGTGCTGGCCGCGATGCCGCCGCTGTTCGTCGCGATGAAAGTCGTCGGCGCCGCGTACCTGATCTTCATCGGCATCCGGCAACTGCGCGGCGATCGCCACCGGCGCGCGCCGGACAGCGGCGCGGCAAGCGTCGAACCGGATCGCAGCAAGCTGTTCCGTGAAGCGCTGTTCGTGTCGGGCAGCAATCCGAAGACGATGATCTTCCTGTCCGCGTTCATGCCGCAGTTCATCTCGCACGATCGGCCGCTCGCGATGCAGTTCGTCGCGATGTACGCGACGATCGCATGCACCGTCATCGTCGTGCACAGCCTCTATTCGTTCGGCGTGCGCCGGCTTCATCGCGGCTTCGGCGTCAGCCCGTGGCTGCGCGCGGCCAAGCGCGCGAGCGGGCTGCTGTTCGTCGCGCTCGGGATCAAGCTGCTGACGGCGCGGCAAGCTTAAGCGCGAACGCCCGCGCGGGCACCGCGCGCACGACACCGTCAGTCCATCGTTGCAGCCAGCGCGGCGACGATCTGCTCGAACGACGGCCGCGCGTCGACCTCGTCGTTCACGCACGCAGCGGCCAGCGCGCCGAGGGCTTGCGCGGCGGCCCAGGCACGCGGCTCGCATCGCTCCAGCAACTCGCGCAGCAAGTAACCGAACGCGCGGACTTCCAGCCGCTCGAACCGCGCCGCGCGCACGCGCTCGTTCACGTCGTAGAGCGACGCCGCGCCGAAATCGCCGAGCAGCGCGCCGCCTGCCCCGTCGTGCAGGATGTTGTGCGCGTACAGGTCGCCGTGCATGATGCCGCGCGCATGCAGATGCGCGGCGACCGACGCGATGCCGTGTGCGAGCCGCGCTGCGTCGGCCGGCGCGAAGCGCGCATCGGCCGCATAGACGTCGCGCGTACACGATGCGAAGCTCGGCGGCCCGGCGAGATTCGTCAGCGCCGGATCGACCAGCTCCATCACGAGGCCGTGCGCGCCGTCCGGATGACCGCGCAGCTTGCCGATCACCGGAATCATGTTCGGATGGCGGCCCGCGTGCAGGCACGCGGCCATTTCGCAGTCGGGCAGCCCGTCGCTCGTCACCGCGCCCTTGAACAGCTTCACCGCGACCGCGCGCGTCGCGCGGCCCTCCGCACGCCACTGCGCGCGGTAGATCACGCCCGACGCGCCTTCGCCGAGCCGGTGTTCGCATGCGAGCGACGCCCAATCGATCTCGGCCACGCCGGGCTCGGCAGACGCGGCGGCCTCCGGGCCCGCGCCGAGCGGATTGCCGGCGGCCGCGAGCCAAGAAAGGCGCGGCAGGCGCAACAGCCAGTCCGGCAGCGCGTCGAGCCGGTTCGCGGACAGACGCACCAGCTCGAGCGCACGGCACGCCGCCAATTCGGCCGGCAGCGCGCGCAGCCGGTTGCCGGCGAGCATCAGCTTCTGCAGGCGTGAACAGTCGCCGATGTCGGCCGGCAGCGCGTCGATCTCGTTGTCGGTCAGGATCAGCCAGCGCAGCGCACGCGGCAGCGCGCCGCGCGGCACCGTGCGGATCCGGTTCGCCTTGAAGCCGATCATGTCGAGCTGCGGGCACGCGCCGAGCGCTGCGGGAAATTCGGTGAAGCGGTTGCCGGACGCGAACAGGATGCGCAGCCGGTGCAGCCGCGCGAGGTCATCCGGCAGCGTGGACAACGCATTGCCGGACAGATCGAGCACTTCGAGCGTGTCCGCGAGGTCGAAGATCTCGCGCGGGAATTCGGTCAGCCCGCACGCGAGCTTGAGTTCTCGGGCGCCGGACAACTGGCCGGATTGAAGTTGTTCGAGGGTGGTCGTCACGGGAAGAAGCGGGTACGGATGCGATGTTGGGCCGGGCGGACCGACGGATTTTACCGGGATCGCGCACGCCGCCAGCGCAATCGCGGCATACCCCCTTCACAAACGCGCAATGTGACGCTAGAATTGCGCCCCTTGCAGTACCGAAGTGCCGACGTGGTGAAATTGGTAGACACGCTATCTTGAGGGGGTAGTGGCGAAAGCTGTGCGAGTTCGAGTCTCGCCGTCGGCACCAGATACGGTTTTCATCGACCGTGTTTCGGGCACAGAAAAGAAACCGCGACAGCGCAACGCTTCGCGGTTTTTTTATTGGGCGCGCACAACGCGCGGATCGCTCGGCCGCAGCAATCGACGGCGGCGCGCGTGCGCGTGCCGCGACATCGTTCGCCGATCCCGGTCGGCTCCCCGGCGAGCGATGCTCCCCTCCCCACGCCGTTCCGCTCGGCGCCACAAAACGGACGATCGACCGATGGACGCCATGATCCGACATGGCGATACTTGACCGTCCATCGGCGCGATCCTTGCCGACGATCGACCAACCCAGCGTCGACATGCCGGCCCAGCAGGACCGACGTGCGCCGCCTGCTGCAATTGCGTTCGTACCTCGGGGAGCCCGTTGGATGACGATGCATCCGGAAAGCCCGATCGCCGCCGAACAACTGAAGCTCGTCTACGGCATCGTGACCCTGAGCGTGTGCGGCGGAACGCTGCTGGCCGCGACACTCGTCGTTTCGCTGGAGCGCCTCGGGCGCGTCGATCCGCTGGCCGGCGCCGCGTGGCTGTCGTACATCGTCGCGTGCTCGACGGCGCACGCGTGCCTCGCGTGGCGCTACCACCGCTCGGCCAACCGCGACACGCGCAGATCGCGCTGGGCGGCAGGATTCGTCGCCTGCAGCACGGCGGCCGGGATCGGCTGGGGGTGGTCGTCGATCGAACTGGCGAAGGGACGCGGGTTCGAGGTCGAGAGCCTCGCGGTCACCGCCACGCTCGGGGTAGTGGCCGGCGCCGTGCCGGTCTTCGGCACGTATCTTCCGGCGTTCCTCGCGTTCCTGTTGCCGGCCACCGTCCCGTACGTCGTCGCCGCCGCGCTGTCCGACAATCGCGTGCAGCAGGCGACGGCGCCGATGATGTTCCTGTTCGTCTGCGTGATTGCCTATCTCGGCCTGCTCGCCAACCGAAGCGCGGCGCAGAACATTCGCCTGCGCTTTCGTGCGGAACAGCTCGCCCGCGATCTGCGCGCGCGCAACCGGACCGCGAAGCGGCTCGCGGACGACCTGCTGCGCCAGAAGCAGATCGCCGAAGAAGCCAATCTCGCCAAATCGCGCTTTCTCGCCGCCGCGAGCCACGATCTTCGTCAGCCGTCCCACGCGCTGAGCCTGCTGGTCGGCGCGTTGCGCGGCACGAAGACCGACGCGGAGCGGGCGCAGATACTCGTGCAGATCGAGCGTTCGACCGATGCGCTCGACTCGCTGTTCGGCGCGCTGCTCGACGTGTCGCGGCTCGATGCCGGCGTGGTGGACGTGCATCGCAGGCCGGTGCACGTCGACGCGGTGCTCGAACACGCATGCACCGATCACATGCTCGACGCGGCGGCGAAAAACCTGACGCTGACGCGCGTCCCGTGCCGCGCGATCGTCGATACCGATCCGGTGCTGCTCGAGCGCATCGTGCGCAACCTCGTGTCCAACGCGGTGCGCTACACGGATGCCGGCCGGATCGTGGTCGGCTGCCGACGACGCGGCGCACGCGTCGCGATCCAGGTATGGGACACCGGACGCGGGATCGCTGCCGACCAGCTCGAGCTGGTGTTCCAGGAGTATTACCAGGTCGGCAACCCGGAACGCGACCGCGAAAACGGCCTCGGACTAGGGCTCGCGATCGTGCGACGGCTGGCCGACCTGCTCGAATGCGAGCTGAAGGTGCGCTCGGCGCCCGGCCGCGGATCGTGCTTCGAAGTGTGGGTGAGCCGCTGCGATCACGCTGCTGCGCAAGCCGACGCATCGGCCGAACCCGCCGACGACGTGTCGCATCACTCGGGGCTCGTCGTCGTCGTGGACGACGAGCTCGCGATCCGCGACGGCATGGCCAGACTGCTCGAACTGTGGGGCTATGAAACGATCGTCTCGGACAGCGGCGACGCTGCGATCGAACGCTTGTCGGCATGCGCGCGCCGCCCCGACCTGCTCGTCTGCGACTTCCGCCTGCGCGGCGCCGAAAACGGGCTGACGGTGATCGAGCGGCTGCGCAGCGAATACAACGACGACATCCCCGCGCTGCTGATCAGCGGCGACACGGCCGCCGACCGCCTTGCCGAAGCCCATGCGAGCCATTGCCTGCTGCTGCACAAGCCGATCCCGAACGGCAAGCTGCGCGCGGCGATCGGCAACCTGATCGCGGCCGGCGTGCGCGCGCGGAGCGGCGAACCGGAGTGAGCCGAACCGCGCGCCGTCGCATCGGTGACGCCGGGCACACTCAGGCGCGGCACGCAGATCGATCGAACGACGCGAGTTCGCTCCTCTCGATCCTCAGCGTCATCGACAGCGATGCATTCGCATCGGCCGGGTCGCCCGTCATGCCGAGCCGGAACGTCGCGGTCGCGCAATCCGCCAGCAGTCGTTGCAGCGACAACCACAAGTACGACACGTTCGCCTCCCACACTGCGTCACCCGAATTACGAATCCTCGGCATCCACGCCAAATTGCAGTTCGAATCCGCGCGATCCGGCGGTCCGCCCATCCGGCGATCCGGCCATTGCCGCGATTCTGTTTGGTTGTCGGCGCATCGAATTTGGCCTGCACCGGGACGCCACCACGCAGCGACGATCGCCGGGGATTGGTTACCGGCGCGAGTCAGTCGCGGCGATTCATGCGGCAATGTAAATACGATGTCGCCGCAACGATCGACGTCGCCGAAACAGGCGCGTTGCACGCGCACGATTGCCTGTAAGATCGCACGGCGGAACGCGACCACGACCAGCCATCCGGGCCTTGCACGCAACCTCGGGCCTCGTTCAACCGGCAGCTTTTCCTCCCTTCGGCATCGCGGATTCTCATGAAGATTCTCATCGTCGACGATCATCCGATTCTGCGCGACGGCGTAGCCGCATTGCTGCGTCAAAACGGCGAAGACGTAACGGTCGCGCAAGCCGGCAACGCCGACGATGCGATGCGGATGCTCGATCAATCCGCCGATTTCGACGCGATCGTGCTCGACCTGAAGCTGCCGGGAATGAACGGCCTCGATGCGATCTCCGCGTTTGCCGGCAAGTGCCCGCAACTGCAGATCATCGTGCTGTCCACGTCCGAGGATGCGGCCGACGTGCGGGCCGCCTTCGCGCGCGGCGCGCTCGGCTACGTGCCGAAATCGGCGGGGCCGCATACGGTGCTGTCGGCGATCAGGATGGTGCTCGACGGCGAGCGCTACGTGCCGCCGCTGATGCTCGACGATTCGTCGTCGGCCGCACCGGGCAGCCCGCGTCCTGCGCCGGCGACGCGCAGCGCCGGGCCGCTCACGCAGCGCCAGATCGAGGTGCTGCGATACGTTGCAGAAGGCGTGCCCAACAAGGTGATCGCGGATCGCCTCAATCTGTCCGAGAAGACGGTCAAGGCGCACGTCACGGCGATCTTCAAGGCGCTCAATGTGCTGAACCGTACCCAGGCGGCAGCGGCCGCGCGCAAAGCCGGGCTGCTGTAAGCCGGGATGGGCAGCTCGCGCACGCGCGACAAGCGCTGCGAGATCCGATCGCACCATGTACGCCCCGATGCGGCGGCCGGATTTTCCGGCACGCCCGCGCCGGATGGCCCGACGCGCGATGTGCTTGTCGGCGCGCGCCGAGGCCAACATTCGGCACCGACGCGATTCGGCCGCACGTCGCGACGATAATGCACGCGTATGCCGAAACCTGCGGTCCGTGCGGCGCCGCGTGACGGCGTTGCGCCGCGCGGCTACCGCATCAGATTGGTACGCACCTGCGGCATCGTCGCCGTCGCCGCGCCGGTCGCCTGAATCGTTCCCGACGGCGATGCGCCGACCGGCGCGACCAGCGCAACGCCGTCGAGCGTGTTGCCGGCCACGACGATCCGGCTTGCCGGGCAGCCGCGCGACAGCAACGACACCGGCGCTTGCGCGATCGACGCGAACGCATTGTTTGCCGCCTCGAACGCGCACACGTTCCCCAGCGCGCGGAACCCGGTATAGCCGGACCCGGTCACGCGATTGCGCGTGACGACGACATACGACACCGTGCCCGACCACGTATCGAGCTCGAGTGCGCCCTGTTGCGTCGGCAACAGTCCGTTGTCGACGTTCGCGTTCTGGACGTTCGACACGACGTTGTTGTCGACGACGACGTTCGAGACGCCGTAGGTGCGCCAACTGTCCTCCTGCGCGACCAGAATGCCGGCCGCCTTCTGCACGCCGTCGACCGTATTGTTCGAGATCGTCACCGCCTGGCCGCCGACGACGGCGATTCCGCGCCCCCAGTAGTTCCCCGATACGGTGTTGTGGTCGATCAGCACGTTGTTGCTCACGCGGCCGTCGGACAGATAGCTGACGACGGCGATCAGGTCGTCGCCGGTGCCCGTCACCGTGTTGCCCTGCACCAGCACGTTGGCTGCGCCGTCGGTCATGTGGATGCCGTCGGCAAGCGTCGCGCGCACCGTATTGCCGACGATCGCGACGTTGCGGCCGCCGAACACGAAGATGCCCGCGCTCGCGCCGCCCTGCACCGTCACGCCGAGCACCTGAACGCCGGTGCCGGTCACTTCGACCTTGGTCGACGCCGGTGTCGCGAGGCGCGTCGTGCCGGCGCCGATCAGCGTGACGCCGACCAGCGTCGAATCGGCGCCGCTCATCACGATCGTCTGGTCGGCCGGATTCGTCGCCGCGAGCGTCGCGCCGTAGCCCGACACGACGACACCCGACATCGCAACCGACAGCGACCGGCTGACCGTATAGCGTCCCGGCGAAAGTATCAGCGTTTGCCCGGCCTGCAATGCATTGAGCGCCGTCTGCAGCGCGTCGGCCTGGTCGCTGCCGTCGACGGCCGGCTTGACGATCACGGGCGGCAGCGTAGCCGATGCGGCCGGTCGCACGCGCGATGCGCGGGATGGGTGGAACGCGTGCGACGGCGCGGTATACGTGAGCGTCGCCGCGTGGACCGGAACCGGCGCATGGCCGGCGCTGCATGCCAGCGCGGCGAGCGCGGCACTGACGATCCGAAGTGACCTGTTCATGCTGACCCCTCGTTGCCCATCCGCCCGCAGCGGCATCCGATGCGGCGGCATCCGGCCCGATGAGGTCGGCGGTCGACGGCGAGCCGGCGCGACCGAGGTCGGCCAGCGGGACGGAACGGGTTCGTGCGAAAACAGTTGGGTGGCGCATCGCTTGACGTCGTCACCCGCGCTTCCACCGAAACAGGCGCGCTCCCCCGAACGCGGCCCGATGGTCGACGGTCCCCGGTAGCCAGCTACCGTCGAATGACGTGCGAAGGCCGTTGCGTGAGCGACGCGGGATGGTGGGCGGCCCTGTCGACCCGCGCATCGGGTCGCTCGATTCGAAGTCTATTTCGCGATCGACGCGTGTAAATGCGACAGAAGGCGCGCGACGTCGTAAGACGGTCGCGCGGCAGCAGCGTGCCTGCACGCGACCGAACTTACGACCCGCGATGCGGAAAGCCGCACCGCGGGCATGCGCATCATCGGTTCTGACGGGAGTTGCGCTGCGACGCACGGTAACGGCATGCGCCGCCTCGGCCGCCGCGAGTCACAACAGCGGCAACACCGCGCGTATGTGCTCGGCGAACACCGCCGTCAGATGCGACGGCCGCTTCCGGTCGAAGCGCAGCGTGACGCCCACGGCCGGCAGCGGCGGCAGCCCGCGATCGGCGGCGAGGATCGCGAGGTCGGCGGGCACCGCCGTTTGCGTCATCACCGCGATCGCCTGCCCGGAGCGCACCAGCGCGATCAACCCCGCGAGGCTGCTGCTCGCATAGGCGACGCGGTAATCGCGCCCGGCGCGCGCCAGCGCGTCGCACGCCGCGATGTGGTCGAGCGTGTCGGGATCGGAAAGCGCGAGCGGCAGCCGCTCGAACTGCGCGGTATCGAGCCCCGGATAGCCGATCCACACCAGCTGCTCGCGGCGGATGAAATCGTCGGTTGGCGCCTCGCAGGGCACCGAGATCATCGCGAGATCGACGGCGCGCTTGTCGAGCTGTTCGAGCAGCCGCGGCGTCGGCCCGCACACGACCTCGACGATCGCGTGCGGATGATGGCTCGAGAACTGCCGCAGCAGCGACGGCAGCCACACCTGCGCGTAATCGTCCGGGCACCCGAAGCGGATCGTGCCCGACAGCCCCGTGCCGCACAGATCGGCCAGCGCCTCGTCGTGCTGCCGCAGGATGCGCTGCGCATGCAGCAGCAGCCGCTCGCCGGGATGCGTGAGCACCACGCCGCGTCCGGTGCGCTGGAACAGCGGCTGGTCGACGCTCTCCTCGAGCCGCCGCATCTGCTGGCTGAGCGCGGACTGCGTGCGGCCGACCCGCGCCGCCGCGCGGCTGAGCGAGCGCACTTCGGCGATCACGACGAACGAGCGCAGCAGATCGATGTCGAGCGAACGTGCCAAGGTATTAGCTCCTTTTCTACCTTGCATAAGAACTATTCGTTTCCATCAAAACAGAGCGGCGCCTAGACTGCAAGCGTTCCCTGCCCCTCGCCTGGAGAAAACGATGTCCGCAAACGACGACGCAACGTTCTGGCACAACGCGACGCATCACCTGATCCGCTACGGCGGCACGTTCGAGCCGCTCATCGTCGAGCGTGCGCAGGGCAGCTTCGTCTACGACGCGGACGGCCGCGCGATCCTCGACTTCACGTCGGGCCAGATGAGCGCGGTGCTCGGGCACTGCCATCCGGACATCGTCGCGGTCATCGCCGAATATGCGGGCAAGCTCGATCACCTGTTCAGCGGGATGCTGTCGCGGCCGGTCGTCGAGCTCGCGACGCGCCTCGCCGACCTCACGCCGCCGGGCCTCGATCGCGCGCTGCTGCTGAGCACCGGCGCGGAATCGAACGAAGCGGCGATCCGGATGGCGAAGCTCGTCACCGGCAAGTACGAGATCGTCGGCTTCGCGCAGTCGTGGCACGGGATGACCGGCGCGGCGGCGTCCGCCACCTACAGCGCGGGCCGCAGGGGCGTCGGCCCGGCGGCCGTGGGCTCGTTCGCGATTCCGGCGCCGTTCGCGTACCGGCCGCGCTTCGAGCGCAACGGCGCGTACGACTACCTTGCCGAGCTCGACTACGCGTTCGATCTGATCGATCGCCAGTCCAGCGGCAATCTCGCCGCGTTCATCGCGGAGCCGATCCTCAGCTCGGGCGGCATCATCGAACTGCCGGACGGCTACATGGCGGCGCTCAAGCGCAAGTGCGACGAGCGCGGGATGCTGCTGATCCTCGACGAAGCGCAGACGGGCGTCGGCCGCACCGGCACGATGTTCGCGTGCCAGCGCGACGGCGTGACGCCCGACATCCTGACGCTGTCGAAGACGCTCGGCGCCGGGCTGCCGCTCGCGGCCGTCGTCACGTCCGCACAGATCGAGGAGCGGGCGCACGCGCTCGGCTACCTGTTCTACACGACCCACGTGTCGGACCCGCTGCCGGCCGCGGTCGGCCTGCGCGTGCTCGACGTGGTGCAGCGCGACGGCCTCGTGCAACGCGCGAACCTGATGGGCGAGCGGCTGCGGCGCGGGCTGCTCGACCTGATGGAGCGCTTCGAATGCATCGGCGACGTGCGCGGACGCGGGTTGCTGCTCGGCGTCGAGATCGTCAAGGATCGGCGCACGAAGGAGCCGGCGGACGGCCTCGGCGCGAAGATCACGCGCGAATGCATGAAGCTCGGGCTCAGCATGAACATCGTGCAGCTGCCGGGGATGGGCGGCGTGTTCCGGATCGCGCCGCCGTTGACGGTCAGCGAAGCCGAAATCGATCTCGGGCTGTCGCTGCTCGAACAGGCGATCGCGCGCGCGCTGTAACGCCGTCGCGTGCGCCGGCGCCGCACGGACCCTCCGCGATCTGCGTACACTATCCGCCGGGCAACGACGGGCAGCGAGGCGAGCGATGGGACGCGCAGCGGATGACGGCGGCACGCACGAGCACTGGCTCGTCGCGCGCCGCGATCCTGAAACGGGGATCGAAAGCCTGCGCGCGCATTTCAGCGGCCACGCATACGACCCGCACGATCACGACGACATGCTGATCGGCTTCACCGAACAGGGCGTGCAGCGGTTCCAGTGCCATCGGTCGCTGCATACCAGCGTGCCGGGCCGCGCGATCCTGATCGAGCCCGGTGCGACGCACGACGGCCATGCGCCGGAAGCCGGCGGCTTCACGTATTCGATGCTGTACCTGCCGCAGGCATGGGTCGAGCGTGCGGCGCGCCGCATCGATCTTCCAGGCCTGAGCGGCGTCGAAGCCGCGTTCGGCCATACGCTGGTCGACGATCGCGCGCTCGTCGAGGCGATCCGCGACGCCTTCGTCGCGCTGCACGGCAACGAAGGCAAGCTCGCGCGCGACCAGACGCTCGACCGTCTGCTCACGCGGCTCGGCGGCCAGCTGCGCGCGTCGTCGCCGACCGGCGTCGGCGGCCGCGACGTGCCGCCCGCGATCGCGCGCGTGCGCGAGCTGCTGCACATGCGAATGGACGGCAACCCGGGGCTCGACGAACTCGCCGAACTCGCTGGCGTCGATCGCTTCCGGCTCACGCGGCTGTTCCAGCGGGCCTACGGCACGTCGCCGCACGCGTATCTGGTGCGCCTGCGGCTGCGCGCCGCGCGGCGGCTGCTCGCGGCCGGCCGCACGCCCGCGCAGGCCGCCGCGGACGTCGGTTTCGCCGACCAGAGCCACCTCGGCCGCTGGTTCCGCCGCGCGTACCGGATGACGCCGGCCGCGTATCGGCGGATCTGCACAAACGTTCCAGACTGAACGCGCGCGGCGTCCGATCATGAGCGCTTCAACCAGGAGCACTCATGTTCGATACGAAGGTGGCATTGATCGTGCGCGACGATCTCGCGGCGTGGCAGAAACTCAACGTGGTCGCGTTTCTCGCGACGGGTGTCGCGGCCGGTGCACCCGATGCGCTCGGCGAGCCATACGAGGATGCGGCCGGCAATCGCTACGGCCGCATGCTCGGCCAGCCGATGCTGGTGTTCGCGGCCGATCTGAACGGGCTGCAGGCCGCGCATCGGCAGGCGCTGTCGCGCGAGCTGAGGATCGTGCCGTACGTGCGCGCGATGTTCTCGACCGGGCACGACGCGGCCAACCGCGACGCGTTTCGCGCCGAGGATGCCGCCAATCTGGATCTGGTCGGCCTCGCGCTGCACGGGCCGAAGAAGGCCGTCGACAAGGCCGTGAAGGGGCTCTCGCTGCACGCATGAAGGTGTCCGTGCGGCGCGGCGCGCGAGCCGGTCAGCGATGCACGAGCACGTTCACGAGCTTGCCGAACGGATCGCGCACGAAGAAGCGCCGCACACCCCACGGCTCGTCGGCCGGCCCGTATTCGACCGCAATGCCGGCCGCCTGAATGCGCGCGAGCGCCTCGTCGAGGTCGTCGACTTCGATCGACAGGTCGGGCGTCGGCGTGCCGGACCCGCCCTGCGATGCGAAGCTGATCTGCACGCGCATCCGCTCGGCGCTGCCGTAGGTGGCGATCCAGCCGAGATCCATCAGCAGGTCCAGACCGAAGATCTGCTGATAGAAGCGCTTGGCGTCGTCGACCGACTGCGTGTCGACGTTCGCGACGATGCGTTTGACCTTCATCGGTTGCCTCCTCGGTACGTGTGAACGAGCGGCAGCGGCACCGCGCGCCGCAAGCCGCCGGCCCGTTGCAGGCCGGCGGCGCGCGGTGCACTCAGCCGCCGAGATACGCCTGCTTGATCCGGTCGTTCGCGAGCAGGTTCGCGCCGGTGTCGGCCAGCACGACGCGCCCCGTCTCCAGCACGTAGCCGCGATCGGCCACGCCGAGCGCCTTGTTGGCGTTCTGCTCGACCAGGAACACCGTGACGCCTTCGTCGCGGATCGTCCGGATGATGTCGAAGATCTGCGCGATCACGAGCGGCGCGAGGCCGAGCGTCGGCTCGTCGAGCAGCAGCAGGCGCGGCTTGCTCATCAGCGCGCGGCCGATCGCGAGCATCTGCTGCTCGCCGCCCGACATCGTGCCGGCCCGCTGGGCCGCGCGCTCCTTCAGGCGCGGAAACAGCTTGAACACGTGCTCGATGCCGTCGTCGATCTCGTGCCGGCTCGCGAAGAAGCCGCCCATCTTCAGGTTCTCGAGCACCGTCAGGCTCGGGAACACGCGCCGCCCTTCCGGCGAGATCGCCATCCCCTGCCGCATGATCTGGTGCGTCGACATCGCGGTGATGTCGTTGCCCTCGAACAGCACGCGGCCCGACGACGCGCGCGGCGTGCCGCACACGGTCATCATCAGCGTCGTCTTGCCGGCGCCGTTGCTGCCGATCAGCGTGACGATCTCGCCCTTGTTCACTTCGATCGACACGCCGGCGAGCGCTTCGACCGCGCCGTAGTGCGTATGGACCCGTTCCAGCTTCAGCATCACTCTTCCCCCAGGTACGCCTTGATCACGCGCGGGTCGTTGCGGACCGCGTCGGGCGTGCCGATCACGATCGGCCGGCCGTGCTCCATCACGAGGATGCGGTCCGACACGCCCATCACGAGGCTCATGTCGTGCTCGATCAGCAGCACCGATACGCCGAACTCGCGGCGCAACCTGTCGATCAGCTGCTGCAGCTCGATCTTCTCCTGCGGGTTCAGGCCGGCCGCCGGCTCGTCGAGCATCAGCAGGCGCGGCTCGGTGATCATGCAGCGCGCGATCTCGAGACGCCGCTGGTGCCCGTACGACAACGTGCCGGCCGGCCGGTTGGCGACCGCCGTCAGCCCCATCCGGTCGAGCCACACGGCCGCGCGTTCGAGCGCTTCCTTCTCGGCGCGGCGATACGCGGGCGTCGCGAACAGGCCCGGCAGCAGCCCCGACTTCACCTTGCGATGCTGCGCGACCAGCAGGTTCTCGACCACCGTCAGCGACTTGAACAGACGGATGTTCTGGAACGTGCGCACCAGGCCCTTCAACGCGATCTTGTGGCTCGGCAGCCCGGCGATCGCATGACCGTCGAGCACGACGTCGCCGCCGGTCGGCCTGTAGAAGCCGCCGACGCAGTTGAACACCGTGGTCTTGCCCGCGCCGTTCGGCCCGATGATCGCGAACACCTCGTTGCGGCGCACGTCGAAATCGATGCCGTCCACCGCGAGCAACCCGCCGAAGCGCATCTGCAGCCCGGCGACCTTCAACAGTTCTGGATTCGCGCTCATTGCGGCAGCTCCACGTGGGGACGGCTCGCGGGCAGCAGGCCCTGCGGACGCCACATCATCATCAACACCATCACCAGACCGAAGATCAGCATCCGGTATTCGGCGAAACCGCGCGCGACTTCGGGCAGCACGGTCAGCAGGATCGCGGCGAGGATCACGCCGAGCTGCGAACCCATCCCGCCGAGCACGACGATCGCGAGGATCAGCGCCGATTCGATGAACGTGAACGATTCGGGATTCACGAGGCCCTGGCGCGCCGCGAAGAACGCGCCGCCGATGCCGGCGAACGCCGCGCCGAGCGTGAACGCCGACAGCTTGATGCGGGTCGGGTTCAGGCCCAGCGAGCGGCACGCGATCTCGTCGTCGCGCAGCGCTTCCCACGCGCGCCCCATCGGCATGCGGATCAGGCGGCTCGTCACGAACAGCGTGAAGCCGACCAGCGCGAGCGCGATCAGGTACAGGAAGATCACCATGTGCTCGCCGCTGTATTCCAGCCCGATCAGCTCGTGGAAGGTCTTCGCGCCTTCGACGCTCGCCGAGCGCGCCATCTCGAAGCCGAACACCGTCGGCTTCGGAATGCTCGAGATGCCGTCCGGGCCGCCCGTCAGGTCGGTCAGGTTGTTCGCGAGCAGGCGGATGATTTCGCCGAAGCCGAGCGTGACGATCGCCAGATAGTCGCCGCGCAGCCGCAGCACCGGGAAGCCGAGCAGGAAGCCGAAGGTCGCCGAGGCCAGCGCCGCGATCGGCAGGCACTCCCAGAACGACAGCCCGAAATACTGGTTGAGCATCGCGTAGGTATAGCCGCCGACCGCGTAGAACCCGACGTAGCCGAGATCCAGCAGCCCCGCGAAGCCGACCACGATGTTCAGCCCGAGGCCGAGGATCACGTAGATCAGCGCGAGCGTCGCGACGTCCACCGCGCCGCGCGAGCCGAAGAACGGCCACACGAGCCCGACCGCGAGCAGCACCCAGATGATCGCGCGCTGCTGCGGCGCGCCGATCGCGGGCGCCGCCGGCAGCTTCACCGCCGATTTCGCGCGCACGAGCCACGGCTTGAACAGCTGGAACAGGAACACGGCCGCGACCGCGATCCAGACCGGACGCCAGTGCGGCGTCAGCACCACTTGATAGCCGTCGAGCTTCAGCTGCAGGCCCAACACGGGAATCGTGAGGATCGCGGTCAGCAGCGCGGCGGCCACCGCATTCTTCAGCGCCTGGCCGGCGGTCGCGCCAGCGGAAGGACGGCGCACGGAAATGACTTGACTCATCTGCGTCTCCCTCAGACCTTTTCGATGTCCGACTTGCCGAGCAGGCCGGTCGGGCGGAAGAGCAGGATCAGCACGAGCAGGCCGAACGCGACCACGTCCTTGTACTCGGCCGGCATGTAGCCTGCGGCGAAGGTTTCGGCGAGGCCCAGCAGCACGCCGCCGAGCATCGCGCCCGGGATGCTGCCGATCCCGCCGAGCACGGCGGCGGTGAACGCCTTGATGCCGGCGACGAAGCCGATGTACGGATTGAGCTTGCCGATCGTCAGCCCGATCAGCACGCCGCCGACGGCCGCCAGCATCGCGCCGAGCACGAACGTGAACGAGATCACGCGGTTCGTGTCGATGCCGAGCAGGTTCGCCATCTTCATGTCCTCGGCGCACGCGCGGCATGCGCGGCCCATCCGCGAATGCGAGATGAACAGCGTGAGCGCGATCATCAGCACGAGCGTCACGCCGACGATCAGCAGGCGCGCATACGGCACCGTCACGTCGTAGTCGCCGCCGAGATGGATGTCGAACGCGCCGGAGATCAGCACCGGCACGGACACGTCGCGCGCGCCCTGGCCGATCTGCACGTAGTTCTGCAGGAAGATCGACATGCCGATCGCCGAGATCAGCGGCACGAGGCGCGGGCCGCCGCGCAGCGGCCGGTACGCGACGCGCTCGACCGCGAAGCCGTACAGGCCGGTGACGAGCACCGACACGATCAGCGCGGCGCCGAGCACGAGCGGCAGCGGATAGCCGGCCGAGATGCCGATCGCGGTGAGGGTCACGAGGCCCACGTACGCGCCGATCATGTAGATCTCGCCGTGGGCGAAGTTGATCATGCCGATGATGCCGTAGACCATCGAATAGCCGATGGCGATCAACGCATAGATCGCGCCCAGCGTCAGGCCGTTGACCAGCTGCTGGGCGAATTGGGGAAAGAAGTCAGTCATGTGCGGGAAGCTCCCGTTGGCATCGGTCGCGGGCCGCCGCCGGATCGTGGCGTGGGGCCGCGCGCGATGCACGGTGTGTCTGGTGTGTCTCGGGCCGCCCGTCGGCGCGCATCGGGCCGATGCGCGGCCGATGCGCGACCAATACGCACGCCGCCCCGTCCGGATGCCGGACGAGGCGGGTGCGCGGGCGGGTACTGCGTTGTTACTTGGCGGCGGTCTTCGTCGCGTCCTTGTGCCACGTGTAGACGACGAACTTGAACGCCTTCAGGTCGCCCTGGGCGTCGTACGCGACCTTGCCGATCGGCGTGTCGAACGTCGTCTTGTGCATGTACGCGGCCACCTTCGTCGGGTCGGTCGTCTTCGCGCCCGCGATCGAATCGGCGATGATCTTCACCGCTGCGTATGCGGGCATCTGGAACGGACCGTTCGCGTCGCGCTTCTTGTCGGCGAACGCCTTCACGAGGCCCGCGTTGGCCGGGTCGGCCGAGAAGTCGGCCGGCAGCGTGACCAGCATGCCTTCCGACGCCGGGCCGGCGATCGCGGTCACGTCCTTGTTGCCCACGCCTTCGGGGCCCATGAACGTGGCCTTCACGCCCTGCTCGCGCGCCTGGCGCATCAGCAGGCCCATTTCCGGGTGGTAGCCGCCGAAGTAGACGAAATCGACGCCTTGCGACTTCAGCTTCGTGATGACCGCCGAGTAGTCCGAATCGCCGGCGTTGATGCCTTCGAACAGCACGACGGGGATCTTCGCGGCTTCGAGGTCCTTCTTCACCGACGATGCGATGCCCTGGCCGTACGACTGCTTGTCGTGCAGGATCGCGACCTTCTTCGGCTTCACGTTGTTGATGATGTAGTGCGCGGCGGCCGGGCCTTGCTGATCGTCGCGGCCGATCGTGCGGAAGATGAAGTGACGCTTCTTGCCTTCGGTCAGCTGCGGCGCAGTGGCCGACGGCGTGACCATCACGATGCCTTCGTTCTCGTAGATGTCGGAGGCGGGAATCGTCGAGCCCGAGCACACGTGGCCGATCACGTACTTGATCTTCTGGCTGACGATCTTGTTGGCGACGGCGACGGCCTGCTTCGGTTCGCATGCGTCGTCCATCGTCACCAGTTCGAGCTTGTTGCCGCCCGCGCCGCCTGCCGCGTTGATCTGTTCGACCGCGGTCAGCACGCCGGCCTTCACCATGTCGCCGTACTGGGCGACCGAGCCGCTCATCGGGCCGGCGAAGGCGATCTTCACGGTTTCCGCTTGCGCGGCGGCGGCGCCGGCGGCGAACAGCACGGCGGCGACGGAAATGGAGGTAAGACGGGACAGCGTCATCAGGAACTCCTCGATGTTGTTAGTCATACGGGCAAAGGCGGCATGACTTGCGCAATCGAACAGCACCCGGGGCGAGGATATGGGACACGCCCGAGACACATGAAGACGGACCTGCGGAGGGATGATGCATAGCGGGGCCCGGCTCTTGCAGTCCCCGAAGGGGACGTCTGGTTCGGAAAGACATCGTGATGCGTCTTGCATTGCGCAAGCGTTTCGCCTGCCCCGCTTGCCAAATCGCTGGTCGGAGGGATGTTCCGACAGCCGTTGGCAAGGCAGCCGAAATTATATGGGCGTTTTTGAAACGTCTGTCAAAAATGCGGCTCCTATGAGGGAAAACACGGAGAAACCTCGGGCGGTGGCGGTGGCGATCGGGGAGCAACTGGGTGACGGTCGTGAGGTTGGTGGCCGGTGCAATCGGGTTGCGATTTTGAAGCTCTCTGCACGATGAAGCCTTGCTGGACAACGCGTTCGGCGAGATCGGGAGACATGACGCGTGATTCGGAAGTCGTGCACGGCTGTATGCCGCGGCAGGTATTCAACAGAGGATTCGGGCGAACGCACCGGCGTGGGGCGCGAGCGGATCGCGCGATTTCCTTCTTTATGCTGACGATTTCTCGCGTTAAGAAAGCATATTGTTATATCTGTGAAATAATTCGAACTCGCAACCGCAATCCAGCCAGCCCTCCTGCACGTCGTTTGACGCGCCCCTGTCGCGCCCCCTGTCGCACCGCAGCCAGCCAGTGATCTGCCGTTTTTTCTCGTTGCATGTCACCTGCCGGAGGGCCCGATGCATCATCCTCTTCGTTTTTCTTCCGCCGCCACCATTGCCTGCGCGCTTTCGCTCGGTGCTGCCGACGCTTCGAGTCGCGATTCGCTGATCGACGGTTCAGGCAATACCAATCTGTTTCATTCGGAACGTCGCGCCGCGGCCCGGAACGACGTCCGCCCGGTTCGCACGAAACGACGCGCGAAGGAAGCGGCGCCGCTCAAGCGCAGCCCGTTCGATACGCGCGATACGCGTGCATTGCGTGTGTCGGGGGACAAGCTCGAGCCGCAGCCTTCGACGGGCGGCGGCCTCGGTCGCGTGCTGTCGGAGATCGAACAGCGCGAGCAGCGCCGGAACGAACATCGGTGGGCCGACGAGCAGCGGCCCGTCGATGTACCGCACTACTCCATCGGCGCGCCGAATCCATTCCTCTACGTGCCCGACGCGTCGAACCGGTTCAATTCGGCTGTGCTGCCACCGCCGCCGCGTGCGTTGTTCTACGACAACGGTGCGCGCTCGCGTTGCGTGGTTACGCGCGGCGCGGGGACGTCGCGGTCGGTTTGCAATATCGGGAGGTGATGGGGGCTGTGGTGGGGTAGCAGCTGTCCTGCCGGGGCTTGAGGTGCGGCTTTGCGGGACACGACCGCACGCGGAGTTGAGACTCGTACTTGAGCGTAGCGAAATTCTACTAGGCCGCGCGGTGCGTCCGCGCGGCCTTCGCTATCGCCGATTCAACGGCGGTCCCTGGGCGGGATGTAGTTGCTCCGCCACACTAGCCGATCAGCCGATGCGCCTCTCGACGAATCGCATCGACGTGCAGCGCCGCGGCGGCGTCTCACATCGCCGTGATGACCAGCCTACCTGGCTCGATCGCTATCCGCACCTTCTCGCCCGGCTCAAAACCCGCATCATTGACGAGCCACATTCCGCCAATCTTCATGTACGGATAAAACGTCTTGGGCCTGACGCTCATGTTTTTCGGAAAACCCCAGATCTCCTGGACCGTCACAAAGCGTTCCGTAATCGGGGGACGTGCTTTATCATTCGCCTTAGCCATGGGCAACTCCTGGTTAGTTGGCTGTGGTCAGCGGGCCGTGAGTGTTGGTAGCACTTGCGGCCCGCGCTCGTTTACTGCCGATTTTTTGATTTCCCGGATTCCTCCTTTTTACTCATTCGACGAGCCGATGCTTCGACATGTCCGGTGAACGCCTAGCGCCCATTCGCGCGCGCGATATACGCGCGATCATCGTTGGACAGTCCTATTAGGACATCATTTACGCGCAATATTTCCGACTCGCCTTAACGTTCGCCATTAGGCATAGGCATGCAATTGCTTGTGCGCACGGAGGCGTCTCATTCGCTGATGCCAGCAACGTCACTCGATTTCAAGAATGCGGCGATTTGAAACAATTTGCATGAGTTATCGTCACTCAGTCCAAGCTTGCAAAGGGATTTGCTTGCAGCCGCGAGACATTCAAGATAGCGATCGTCGATCGAGGCAAGGTCTAAGATGACAATGCCGGAAGCGGTTGGAGCCGTTTCCGAAACAGCGACTGCAGTCATGAGCGGTCTAACATGATTGATTTTTCACACAAAGGCGACAATGCCCATGTTGCCTGAACGTAAATCGATGAAATTTCTGTGGTGCATTTTTTCAGCCATCGCTTTGTGCGCTGCAATTTACGCATCAACAGCCGTCCGACGCGAAAAGAACACAAGAATATCACCTCAAGTTGTCACCATTAAATTCGGATCAGACGGAAAATCGGATGCCGTGGCACAAGGATTTTCCACGATGAATCACCCGTCTGGCGTGTACGTATATCAAATGCGCTGGGACGATCCAAAGAAGCTCGGACGGGCAAGATATCTTCAAGGACAGTATTCATTCGATCTCGACAACGTGGCGATCGCGACCGGGTTGGGCGACAAAGACAGTCCGGAAAGCGGAGTTGATAGTTGGGATGTCAATTTCAACATCTCACCTTCGGGTACAACCTCGTACGAAGAGGCTCGCGACAAAATCATAGCCCTGCTGACAAAACTGAGAGATGCGGGGTGGAAGAGGTATATCGAGACATCCGATCCGCGGCTCGTCGGCAAAGAGGCAACGGCTTATGCTTTGTCGCAACCCGGTACGCTTTATTCGATCGACTCTACCTACACACCGACCGCGGAGGAATGGAAAAGCTTAATCTCATCCGAGCCAAGATGGCTTTTTTATGCTGACGGCGTCTTTTTGACACTATCCCTTTCATTTCAATCGTCGTCGACTCCCGGCATGGGATATTACCTGACAGATATTCAGGTAAGCACGGCATCTGATAATTACACGCCGTATTTTACTGATAGCATCGAACGCCGGAGGCAATGGAAGAAATACCTGTCTGACGAATTGACGCCGGCAAGGGCGGAACGAGCGAAACATGAAGCAGAATGGACGGCTGAGGGCTACACAATCGACACGACATATCTGCCGCCGCCGTTTGAAGCCCCCGACTTTTCGGCCAAGGCTGGCGACACTCAATGATCTGGAGGGCCAGGCTATGCAACGAGCGAACTTGCACGGGAGAGCACAGATCGTCGCGGGCAAACTCCATACCCTCGTCAGTAGCGCCCCGCCGAATGTCCGGCCCGCGTCGTACGCAAACGCTTACCGCATGTCCGCGCCGTTAACGAATATCGCCAACGATGCGTTCATTGCAGCCGGTAGAAGTCCACTGCTCGTGGTTACGTTGGTTGTCCACGCAACAGGTCCTGCCACTAGTTCGAGCCGCGACATCGGCACATCAAAAGAGCTCGGCCGGAATCTCGTCCGCCCCCACGAACACGCCGCCCATCGCATTGGAGCGCGTCAAATCCGCAGCGCATATATCGCCCGTCCCACCCGACTGCTGGACCGTGCGCGGGCTGCTGCCCCGACTGAGCCGGACAACCTCCAATAGTCGCGCACGGCCCATCTGCACTACGTCGACAGCGCATACCCGCTTGGTGCCCCACTCCGCCGCGAGTATGCTTGGGGTTCGAACACTCTCCAATCCCGGCGCGCACCCCGTCACCCGGCCCAGCGCCCCGCCAACAGCCACTGACATGATGGACTTCGACGTAATCGTTCTAGGCGCCGGCATCGTCGGCGTCAGCGCCGCGCTGCACCTGCAGGATCGCGGCCGCAAGGTCGCACTCGTCGACCGCGCCGCGCCCGGCGAAGGCACGAGCTTCGGCAACGCGGGGCTGATCGAGCGCTCGTCGATCGAGCCGTATCCGTTTCCGCGCAGCCCGTTCACGCTGATGCGCTACGCGCTGAACCGCTCGACCGATCTCTACTGGCACAGCGCGTCGCTACCGGCGTTCGCGCCGTGGCTCGCGCGCTTCTGGTGGGAATCGGCGCCGCTGCGCCACGCGGCCGCGTCGCGCGACATGCTGCCGCTGATCGAGCGCTGCATCGCCGAGCACGACGCACTGATCGCGCGCGCCGGCGCAGGCGAGCTCGTGCGCGCGAGCGGCTGGATGGAAGCGTTCCGCACGCCTTCCGCGTTCGAGCGCGCCGTCGCCGATGCGGGCCTCACCGCGCGCCGCCACGGGCTCGGCATCAAGCCGCTCGACGCCGCAGCACTGCGCGCCAAGGAACCGAGCCTCGCGGCCGGCTTCTGCGGCGCACTGCACTGGCTCGATCCGAAAAGCGTCGTCGATCCGTCCGCGCTCGTCAAAAGCTATGCGCAGCTGTTCGTGCAAGGCGGCGGCACGCTGCTCACCGGCGATGCCGCGAGCGTCGACGCGCTGTCGCCCGGCTGGCAGGTCATGACCGACCAGGGCAAGATCGCCGCGCCGGCGATGGTCGTCGCGCTCGGCCCGTGGTCCGATACGGTGTTCGGCAAGTTCGGCTACAAGATCCCGCTGCGCGAGAAGCGCGGCTATCACATGCACTACGCGCCATCGGAGCGCGGCACGCCGTCGGCGCCGATCGTCGATCGCGAATACGGCTACGTGATCGCACCGATGCGGCGCGGCTTGCGGCTCACCACGGGCGTCGAAATCGCGCGCCGCGGCCTGCCGCCGACCGGCGTGCAGCTCGATCGCGCGGAACGCATCGCGCGTCCGGTGTTCGGCTTCGGCGAGCGGCTCGATCCGCAGCCGTGGCTCGGCTTTCGCCCGTGCACGCCCGACATGCGGCCGGTGATCGGCCCCGCGCCCGCGCATCGCGGGCTGTGGTTCTCGTTCGGGCACAACCATCACGGGCTCACGCTCGGCCCCGTGTCCGGCCGCTTGCTGGCCGAGATGATGACCGGCGAAACGCCGTTCACCGATCCGACGCCCTACCGCGCCGAGCGCTTCTGACGCCGGCGGCCTGCGCTCAGTCGAGCGCGCGGCCGAAGATCTCGATCACTTCGTCCAGATGCTCGGCCATCGCGCGACGCGCGGCCTCCGGGTCGCGCGCGCGAATCGCGTCGAGAATCGCGCGGTGCTCCAGCTCCGACCGGTGCGGCATGTCGTTCGGCATGTAGAGCGACTGCAGCCGCTGGAACATCGGATCGTATTTGTGCGCGAGCAACTGCTTGATCATCAGCGCATAAGCTGCGTTGTCGCTCGCCTCCGCGATCCGGATATGAAACAGGCGATCGCCCGGATGCGTGAGCGACCCGCTCTGGTTGTCTTCCTGGTTGCGCAGGAACGCGTCGCGAATCCCCTCGATCTGCGCGTCCGAGCCGTGCTGCGCGGCGAGCGCCGCCGCCTCCGGCTCGATCAGGCGGCGCGCCTGCAACAGCGCGAACGGCGGGATCTCGGTGTCGAGGTCGAGCGCGATGCCGAGCTCCGGATCGATCTCGACGATCGAGAACGGCGCGACCTTCGCGGCAGCAAGCGGCTGCGGCGCGGCAGCGGCCTCGCGCTGGCGCACCTTCACGCCGTCGCCGACGCGCACGCTGACGAGCCCGTTGACCTCGAGCGCGATCAGCGCCTCGCGCACCGACGTGCGCGACACGCCGAACCGCTCGGCCAGTTCGCGCTCGGGCGGCAGGTAGCTGCCCGGCGGGAAATCGCCGGACTCGATCATCGCACTGAGCTTGTCGGCGATCTGCTGGTACAGGCGGCGGTTCTGAATCGGCTGGATGGACATACTTCGATACGGATGAGCGGTTGTTTTGCGCACGGTCCGACGCATCGAGCGCCGGGCCGTGCGCGCCTATTCTATATGCCGGCCATCGCATCGCCCGGCACCGCATAGCAGCGCGCGGCCGTGCCGCCCCACAGCGCGTCGCGCTCGGCCGGAGACAGCCGCGCGGCGGCCCAGCGCTCGACCAGCGACGCCACTTCGTCATACGACGCCGCGAGAAGGCACACGGGCCAGTCCGATCCGAACATCAGCCGCTGCGGGCCGAACGCGGCGAGCGCCGCATCGAGGCATTGCTCGACGTGGCGCAGGTCCGGCGCGCACAGGCCGCGCCGCCAGTCCGCCTCGGTCACGAGCCCCGACAGTTTGCACACGACGTGCGGCAGCGCGGCCAGCTCGCGCAATTCGGCACGCCAGCGCGCGAACGCCGTCGCGTCGCGCTCGAATTCCGCGAGCGCCGGCTTGCCGGCATGATCGAGCACGAGCCAGTGCGCGTCGTGCCGCGCGCAGAACGCGCGCAGGTCGCGCAACTGGCGCTCGAACACCAGCACGTCGTATACGTAGCCATGCTGTTGAAGCCACGCGACGCCGCGATTGAACGCGGGCTGCCCGACGAACGCCGCGACGTCGGCTTCGTCCTGCAGCTGATGGCGAAAGCCGCGCAGCTTTGGGCTGCGCCACGCGGCGACGCGCTCGGCCAGCTCCGGCGCCGCGAGATCCTCCCAGCCGACCACCGCCGCGATTCGCGCGTCGTCGCGCGCGAGCTCGAGCAGGAACGCCGTCTCGTCGCGCCCGGCGCGCGCCTGCACCGCGATCGACGCAGCGAGCGCATGCGCGTGCATCTGCGGCCACAGCGCAGCGGGCAGGTAGTCGCGGGCGAGCGCGTCCATTGCCGGGCCGATCCACGGATAGTCGGCCGCGCGATAACGCCAGAAGTGCTGATGGGAATCGATACGCACTGCGCTCATGGTGTCCTCGTGCTTCACCCCGCGTCGTCGCCGCGCGCAGCATCGTCGCGCGCCGCATGACGCTCAGTCGTACAGCACCGCGGTGATCTTCGGGTCGTCGATGTTGGTCTTGTCGTACCAGTAGAAGCCGGTGTCGATGACCTTCGGCAGCTTTTCGCCCTTGATCGCCTTCACCGCGGCTTCGACCGTCTTGTAGCCGATCCCGACCGGGTTCTGCGTGATCGCGCCGGCCATCAATCCGCTGCGGATCGCGTCCTTCTGCTGCTTGCCCGAATCGTAGCCGATGATCACGACCTTGCGCTTCATCTCGCGCACGCCGTTGACCACGCCGATCGCCGAGCCCTCGTTGGTGCCGAACAGCCCCTTGAGCTTCGGATACGCCTGCAGGATCGACTTCGTGACCTCGGTGGACTTCAGCTGGTCGCCTTCGCCGTATTGCACGGTCACCACCTGCACCTTCGGATGCGCGGCCTTCATCCGTTCGAGAAAGCCGTCGCGGCGGTCGATGCCGGTGCGGCTCGTCTGGTCGTGCGCGACCACGGCGACCTCGCCTTCGTCGCCGATCAGCGCGGCGAGCTTGTCGGCCGCGAGCGCGGCCGCCGCCTTGTTGTTGGTCGCGGCGGTGGTCACCGGAATGTCGCTGTCGACGCCCGAGTCGAACGCGATCACCGGAATCTTCTCCGCCTGCGCCTTCTTCAGCAGCGGCAGCGCGGCCTTGCTGTCGAGCGCCGCGAAGCCGACCGCGGCCGGCTTCTTCGCGATCGCCGCGGACAGCATGTCGATCTGCTTGTCGACCATCGCCTCGGTCTCGGGGCCTTCGAACGTGACCTTCACCTTGTAGTCCTTCGCCGCCTGCATCGCGCCGGCTTTCACGGCCTGCCAGAACTGATGCTGGAAGCCCTTCGAGATCAGCGGGATATAGGCTTCCTGCGCATGCGCGCCGGCCGTCACGCCGACGGCGAACGTCAGCCCGGCGATCGCGTTCAACACCTTGCTCCTGATCACTTCGCGTCTCCTTGGTTGTATCGACTGAAATGCCGGCCCGGCCGGCGATGAAGCGCATGCGGGTTTGCGTGTCTGCGTTCTTTCGTGCATCAGCGGCGGCGCCGGCGCAGGATGTCCACGTAGACGGCGAGGATGATGATCACGCCCGTGACGACCGTCTGCCACTCCTGCGCGACGGACATGATGCGCAGCCCGTTGGTCAGCACGCTCATGATGAACGCGCCGATGATGGTGCCGACGATGCTGCCCGAGCCGCCCGACAGCGACGTGCCGCCGATCACGACCGCCGCGATCGCATCGAGCTCGTAGCCCTGGCCGAGCGCGGGCTGCGCGGAGTTCAGCCGCGACGCGATCAGCAGCCCGGCGATTCCGCACACGGCGCCGCCGAACGTGTAGACGGCGATCTTCCACGCATCGACGTTCACGCCCGACAGCCGCAGCGCTTCCTCGTTGCTGCCGAGCGCGAACGTGTAGCGGCCGAACAGCGTGCGGTTCAGCACGATCGACGCGCCGATCGCGACGACGAACAGGATCAGCACCGCGTTCGGAATCGGCAGCGCGGGGATCACGCTGCCGATCAGCGAGTCCTGCGCGATCGACGTGAAGCCCGGCGTGTCGTTGAAGTAGATCGGCCGCGTGCCGGAGATCACGAGCGACAGCCCCTTGAGCAGCATCATCATGCCGAGCGTCGCGATGAACGGCGGCACCTTCATCTTCGCGATCACGAAGCCCGACACGCAGCCCGACAGCGCACCGCAGCCGAGCGCGGCGACGATCCCGAGCGGCAGCGGCATTCCCCAGTTGGTCAGCACGACGCCGGCCATCACCGCGCAGAACGTCATCAGCGTGCCGACCGACAGGTCGATGCCCGACGTGATGATCACGTACGTGCACGCGACAGCGAGCACGCCGTTGACGGCCGTGGCCTGCAGAATCGCGACGAGGTTGTCGACCTCGAGGAAGTTCGGCGACGCGAAACCGAAGAACACGATCAGCAACACGAGGCTCGCGAACGCGAGCAGCTTCTGCCGCGCGGCCGGGTTGAACAGGCGCGACTTCAGGTTCGCGGCGCCGGCCGGCGTGTCGGCGGACGCGAGGGGCGGAACGGGATGCGTATCGTTGGACATGATCGGAGTGGACACCTGAATCAGGACAACACGGTCGACTCGCGCTGCGTCGCGAGCTGCATGATCTTTTCCTGCGTGGCGTCGGCCGCGCGCAGCTCGCCGGTCACGCGCCCTTCGCACATCACGAGAATCCGGTGGCTCATGTGCAGCACCTCGGGCAGCTCCGACGAGATCATCACGATCGCCTTGCCGTCCGCGGCGAGCGTGTCGAGCAGCTTGTAGATCTCGCTTTTCGCGCCGACGTCGATGCCGCGCGTCGGCTCGTCGAAGAACAGGATGTCGCAATCGCGCAGCAACCACTTCGCGATCACGATCTTCTGCTGGTTGCCGCCGGACAGCAGCCGCACCGGCTGCGCGACCGACGGCGTGCGGATCGCGAGCTGCCGCACGTACGCATGCGCGGCGGCGCGCAGCGCGCGCGCGTCGACGAACATGCCGCGATGCACGAAGCGCGGCATGCTGGACAGCGCGATGTTGTTCTGCACGTCCATGCCGAGCGCGAGCCCGAAATGCTTGCGGTCCTCCGACAGGTAGCCGATCCCGTGCGCGACCGCGTCGGCCGGCGTGCGGATCGTCACCGGCTTGCCGTGCACGCGAATCTCGCCCGCGTCGACCGGGTCCGCGCCGAACACGGCGCGCGCGACCTCGGTGCGGCCCGCGCCCATCAGCCCCGCGAAGCCGAGAATCTCGCCGCGCCGCAACGTGAAGCCGACGTCGCGGATCGCGCGGCCGCGCGACAGCCCGCGCACTTCGAGCGCCACGTCGTTCGCGGACGTATCGGGCGGCGTGCGCGGCTGCGTATCGAGCTGACGGCCGACCATCATCGCGATGATCGCGTCCATCGACGTATCGGCCATCGGCACGGTCGCCACCCATTTGCCGTCGCGCATCACCGTCACGCGATCGGCGATCTGGCGCAGCTCGTCCATCTTGTGCGAGATGTAGACGATGCCGACGCCGTGCGCCCGCAGGTCGCCGATGATGCGGAACAGCTCGGCGATTTCCGCGTTGTTCAGCGCGGCGGTCGGCTCGTCCATGATCAGCACGCGCGAGTCGAACGACAGCGCCTTCGCGATCTCGACCATCTGCTGCTTCGCGACCGTCAGCCGGCCGACCGGCGTGCGCGGATCGAGAGCGAGCCGCATCCGCGCGAAGATCGCGGCCGCGTCGCGGTTCAGCCGGTCCTCGTCGATGAACACGCCGAAGCGGCCGCGCGGCTCCCGGCCGATGAAGATGTTCTGCGCGACGCTCAGGTGGTTCATCAGGTTCAGCTCCTGATGGATGATGCCGATGCCGAGCGCCTGCGCCGCGCGCGGCTCGGCGATCTCCACCGCGCGGCCGTCGATCCGGATCTCGCCGCCGTCCTTCTGATACACGCCGGCGAGGATCTTCATCAGCGTCGATTTGCCCGCGCCGTTCTCGCCCATCAGCGCATGCACTTCGCCGGCGCGCAGGTCGAAGCGGCAGTCGTCGAGCGCGAGCACGCCGGGAAAGCGCTTGCTGACGCCGCTCAACGCGATCAGCGGCGGCGCGTCGTTGGGGTTCGGGTCTGCTCGCATCGGTCGCCGCCGTCAGTCGATCGCACGATCGAGATGCGTGTAACCGCCGTCGACGAACAGCCACTGGCCCGTCGTGTGCGACGCGCGCGCCGACAGCAGGAACACGGTGGTATCGGCGATCTCTTCCGCCGTCGTGAAGCGCTTGCCGAGCGGCACCCTGGCGGCGATTGCGGCGAGCTTCGCGTCCGGATCGTCGAAGCCGGCGATCCAGTTGCGGTACAACGGCGTCATCACCTCGGCCGGAATCACCGCGTTCACGCGCACGCCGTCGTCGCGCAGCGCGACGGCCCATTCGCGCGTCAACGCGAGCTGCGCGCCCTTCGACGCGCAATAGCCGCTCGTGTTGCCCTGCCCGGTGACGGCCGTCTTCGACGAGATGTTGACGATCGCGCCGCGCGTCGCCTTCAGGTGGGGCACGCAGTGATGCGCCATCGCGTAGTAGTGGATCAGGTTGCGCTCGAGCGACGCGACGAACGCGTCGCGCCCGGCGTCGAGCCCCACGCCGTCGTTGACGCCCGCGTTGTTGACGAGCCCGTCGATGCGGCCGAAGCGCGCGACGGTCTGCGCGACGCCGTCGCGGCACTGCGCGTCGTCCTGCAGCTCGACGCGCACGCACACGGCGCGCGGCTGCTTCCGTTCGACCGCACGCAGAAAGCCGTCGTCCGGGGCGTGGCGCGCGAACACCACCGGAATCGCGCCTTCGTCGGCCAGCCGCAACGTGATCGCCGCGCCGATGCCCGATGCGCCGCCGGTCACGATCACGACCTTGTCCTGCAGATCCAGATCCACTTCGCGTCTCCGTCGTTCGTATCGTCCATCTCGTCGCGCGACGTCGTGCGACGCCGCGCCGCCAGCACCCTGCGTCAGCCGCGGAACCGGTACTGCTCGAGCGAGTCGGGCTTCATCTCGATCGAGAAGCCGGGCGCGGTCGGCGGCATGTAGGCCGCGCCGCGCACGATGCACGGCTCGACGAAATGCTCGTGCAGGTGATCGACGTATTCGGCCACACGCCCTTCCTTCGTGCCCGAGATGCACACGTAGTCGATCATCGACAGATGCTGCACGTATTCGCACAGCCCGACGCCGCCCGCGTGCGGACACACCGGCAGCCCGTATTTCGCGGCCAGCAGCATCACCGCGAGAATCTCGTTGACGCCGCCGAGCCGGCACGCGTCGATCTGCACGACGTCGATCGCGCCGCGTGCGATGAACTGCTTGAACAGCACGCGGTTCTGGCACATCTCGCCGGTCGCGACCTGCACGGGCGCGATCGCGTCGCGGATCTTGCGATGCCCTTCGACGTCGTCGGGGCTCGTCGGCTCCTCGATGAACCACGGCTTCGCGAACGCCAGCTCGCGCACCCAGTCGATCGCCTCGCCGACTTCCCACACCTGGTTCGCGTCGATCATCAGCTTGCGCGCCGGGCCGATCACGTCGCGCGCGATCGACACGCGGCGGATGTCGTCGTCGAGGTTCGCGCCGACCTTCAGCTTCACGTAGTCGAAACCGGCGTCGACCGCCTCGTGGCACAGGCGCCGCAGCTTGTCGTCGCCGTAGCCGAGCCAACCGGCCGAAGTCGTGTAGCACGGGTAGCCGTCACGCTCGAGCGCCGCGATCCGCGCGGCCTTGCCCGGCGCCTGGCGGCGCAACAGGTCGAGCGCCTCGTCCGGCGTGAGGCAGTCGGTCAGGTAGCGAAAGTCGATCGCGCGCACGATCTCTTCCGGGCTCATGTCGGCCACCAGCCGCCACAACGGCTTGCCCACCGCCTTCGCCCACAGGTCCCACACCGCGTTGACGACGGCGCCCGTCGCCAGATGGATCGCGCCCTTGTCGGGGCCGATCCAGCGCAACTGGCTGTCCGACGTCAGGTGCCGCCAGAAGCGGCCCATGTCCTCGTGGATCCAGTCGAGATCGAGGCCGACGACGAGGTGACGCATCGCCTCGATCGCCGCACAGCAGATCTCGTTGCCGCGCCCGATCGTGAACGTGAGCCCATGGCCCGCGAGCCCGTCGCGGTCGGTTTCGAGCACGACGTAGGCGGCCGAGTAGTCGGGGTCCGGATTCATCGCATCGGAGCCGTCGAGCTCGCGCGAGGTCGGAAAGCGCACGTCGAGGACGCGCATCGATCGAATGACAGGCATGGCGAACGCTCCGTTAAAGGGTTTCAGGCCTGCACGGTGCGCTGGCGCTGCTCGCCGAGCCCGTCGATGCCGAGCGTGATGACCTGCCCGGCGCGCAGATAGACGGGCGGCTTCTGCCCGAGGCCGACGCCCGGCGGCGTGCCGGTCGAGATCACGTCGCCCGGCTGCAGGCTCATGAAGCGGCTCAGATAGCTGATCAGGAACGGCACGCGGAACACCATCGTCGCTGTCGAGCCGTTCTGGTAGCGGTGGCCGTCCACCTCGAGCCACAAGCGCAGCGCGTGCGGGTCCGGCACTTCGTCGGCCGTGACGAGCCACGGGCCGAGCGGGCCGAACGTGTCGTTGCCCTTGCCCTTGTCCCACGTGCCGCCGCGTTCGAGCTGGTACTCGCGCTCCGACACGTCGTTCACCACGCAGTAGCCGGCGACGTGCGACAGCGCATCGGCTTCGTCGATATAGCGGCCGGGCCGGCCGATCACCACGCCGAGCTCGACTTCCCAGTCGGTCTTCTCGGAGCCGCGCGGAATCTCGACGTCGTCGTTCGGCCCGCAGATCGCGCTGGTCCATTTGCCGAACACGACGGGCTCCTTCGGCACCTCCATGCCGGACTCGGCCGCGTGATCCGAATAGTTCAGGCCGATGCAGATGAACTTGCCGACCCGGCCGACACAGGCGCCCAGCCGCGGCGTGCCGTCGACGAGCGGCAGCGACGCCGGATCGAGCTCGCGCAGCCGCGCGAGCGACGCGGGCGTGAGCGCGTCGCCGGCGACGTCGTCGATCACGCCCGACAGGTCGCGGATCCTGCGCTGCGCATCGAGCAGTCCCGGTTTCTCGTGGTGTTTGTCGCCAAATCTCATCAGTTTCATGTCGTCCCAGCGAAACGGAAGTGGATGGAAAGGTGCGGGCGGCCGCCGCGGTCAGTTCGACCAGCCGCCGTCGATCACGTGAATCGTGCCGGTGGTGAACGACGCTTCGTCGGACGCGAGATACGCGGCGAGCGCGGCCACTTCGTCGGCGGTGCCGATGCGGCCCATCGGCTGGCGCGCGACGAAGGCCGCGCGCACGCTGTCGGTCGACACCTCGCGTGCGCGCGCCTGCTCGGCGATGCGCTGTTCGAGCGACGGCGACGCGATCGTGCCGGGGCAGATCGCGTTGCAGCGAATGCGCCGTTCGACGAAATCGGCGGCGACCGACTTGGTGAGGCCGATCACGGCCGCCTTGGTCGTGCCGTAGACGAAACGGTTCGGCACGCCCTTCACGCTCGACGCGGCGGACGCCATGTTGACGATCGACGCGCCGCCCGCCTCCAGCATCGCCGGCAGCAGCGCGCGGATCAGCCGGTACATCGACGTGACGTTCAGATCGAACGAAAACGCCCACGCGCGCTCGTCGCAGTCGAGGATCGAGCCGTGATGCACGAAGCCCGCGCAGTTGAACAGCACGTCGAACGCGCGTTCCCGCGCTGCCAGCGCCGCCACGTCGGCCGCAGCGGTCACGTCGAGCCGGCGCGTGGACAGCCGGCCGCCTGCACGTTGCGCATCGGCCGCGAGCTGCTCGAGCGCGGTGTCGTTGATGTCGGTCGCCAGCACGTCGGCGCCCTCGCTTGCGAACCGCAGCGCGGTCGCGCGGCCGATGCCCTGTCCAGCCGCCGTCACCAGCGCACGCTTGCCCTGCAATCTCATGAGCCCCTCCGGGAGAGCCGGTCGAGCCGGCCGATTGGCACAAAGGACCAAAGGTCCAACCAATCTTAGGAAGAGAATCCGGATTTGTCACGAACGTGGGATTCAGTGTTTTCCCGAGCGACAAAATCGGTCGCCAAACAGCGGAGAAGTCGGGAAACGAGCCTTCGCCGCGCCGCGCGATTGCCCGCAACGCCAATAGGCATGCGGCTCGCGCCGATTGGCGCGCGCGCGCCGCGAGTGCGGCCGGCACGAAACTGACAAAAAAGTCATGTTCGCGTCAGGCTGGCAACCGGGCGCGCACGGGATCATGGCGTCGTCGGCCGCGCCCTACCGGTCCACCGCAGCGTCCGCCGCCAAGTGCGGCGGGCATCTCCGTCCCCCGCGGGGTCCGACGTGCCCGGGCGAGCGGGCACGTTGGCGCGGGCCGATTTCGCGCCCCGGACGTTTAAGTCCGGGGCGCTTTTGTCGTGGGCGTTTTACCCGAAAACGCGCCCTCATTGTTTCTAAATCGGCAAAAGGTAATTTGAGCCAAACAGGATGTTTTTTCCCGTCACAGACGCTTACATTTAGCGCACCACTCATGGAAACCGCTACGGATTCGCGCTCGGGTAGTGACATCCACTGCCATCGACGAAACCGCACTGCGCTTTAGGAAACGGCAAAATGAAGGCACCCCAATCCATGCCTGCGCTTGATCCCGCCGACGTCCACGTCGAAATTCTCGAACGTTCCGATACGCTGCTGGTGGTTCGCTGGGTCGAACCCGGCCGCTGCCATTACGGCGAACAACGCTGGCGCCGCCGCTTCGCGCAGCGCACCGGCACCTGCGCGCTGTCGCGCCAGGTGATCCAGCGCGGCGACGAAGTGTTCCGCCCGGCCGAGCGCCCGGCGCCCGCCAACGCGGCCGCGATGATCTCCGCGGCCGAAGTGCTCGCGCTGGCCGGCAACCGCTAAGCGCGCGGCGGCGCCGCCACGTCGGCGGCTGCGCGACGCGCAAGCGGCGCGCCGATTCCCCGTCTCTGCTGCCCGTGTCATCCGACGCGCACGCCGTGGGTATCCGCACGCACGGGCGTCGCGCCGGCATGCAGCCGAGTCGGCCGACGTGACGTCGCGGCGCGCTGCGACTCATTGCACAGGCGGAAACGAAAGCACGATGAAAGGCTGGATCGGCGCCGCACTGTTACTCATCAGGAAACAATCTATCGTCAAAATCAGCGTTTACCCTGAACGACCCGGTGACTAAGATTCAACCCAATCGCTGCAGACATGGTGTCGCAAGCGAATCAAATAAAACACCGGAGGTCATCATGAAATCGCTCGTTTCCGCAGTCGTTGCCGCTGTTGCGCTGTCCGCTTCGTTCGGCGCGTTCGCTCAAAGCACCGTGACGCGTGCGCAAGTGCGCAACGAACTGGTTCAGCTCGAAAAGGCCGGCTACAAGCCGGGCCTCGCGAGCCCGTATTACCCGACCGACATCCAGGCCGCCGAAGCGCGCGTGCACGGTGCGGACGCCAGCGGTTACGGCGCGCAGCCGGCGCCGGTCGTCCATTCGGGCGCCCCGGCGGCAGCAACGTCGTCGAACGCCCGCGACTCGGTTTTCTTCGGCCAGTAAGCCGACGCGCCCTCGGCGGGCGCACAGCGCCTGACGCGCTGAAGCAGTACCCGGACGAGCCCGTCAAGCGGGCTCGTCTTGTTTTGCGATACGCATACCTCCGCCGCCCGGCAACGGGTGGCTTCGCCCGGACGCACCGCGTCCGGGCGCTTTTTCCCCGCCGAGGTAGATGCGGCCAAGCCGTGCGCCGTCAACGCGGCGCGGCCACGGCGCCCAGCGTTCGCGACAACACGCGCCAGCGCGACAGCAATTCATCACGATCGACGTAACACCCTTGCAGATGCCGGCGACCGGTCGCCGGATCGAACTCGGTGCGCGCATGCAGCACGCGGCGGTTGTCGAACGCCCACATGTCGCCCGCGCGCAGCCGGCGCTGCACGCGAAACCGCGGCTCGCGCGCCAGCACGAGGAAGCGCCGGTACGCGCGATAGACGGCGGCGACCGCATCGGCCGGCGCATCGAGCGGCCCGCGCAGGAAGTTCGCGACGCGCACCTCGCTGACGTTGCCGCGCGCATCGAGCCCGATCACGGGCGCGGAGCAGCGATAGTCGCTGTGCGCGCTCTTGTTCCAGAACTCGAACGGCGTCGACACGAGGCGCTCGAAATCGGCCGGACGTTCGCGTCGCAGTGCGTCGGCGAGCGCGAAGCCGTCGATGAACACGCTGTCGCCGCCCGTCGCGTCGTTGGCGAGGCAATGCAGGAACTGCACGCCCGGCTGCAACTCGCGGGTCGGCAGATCGGTATGCGGCGGCAGGTTCAGCGACGTGTATGCATTGCTGTCCGGCCGCGGCTTCGATTCGACGTCGAACAGCACGCCGAAATTGCTCTCGCGGATCAGGCCGACGCGCCGCGCGACGTCGGCGACCCGCCCGCGCTCGGCCGGCACGCCCTCGACGAGCGTCAGGCCGGTGCGCTGCAATGCGCCGAGCCATGCGTGCAACGCGCCGTCGTCGTCCATCAGGTCGCGCCACGCGAACACGCCGAGCGCCGCGGCATCGTCGCCGAGCCATACGTGCGGCCCGTGCGCCGCGTGGCGTTCGGCGCGCGATGCGTCGTCATATGCATGTGCGCGCAACCAACCGGGCGACCACGCGCTGCGATGCCCGTCGTTCCATTCGACGTGCAGCGCGCCGTCGCGGTCGACGTGCACGGCGCGCGCGGACAGATCGGCGCGCGCATCGGCGATCTCGAACATTTGCTCGCGCGTCAGCGCATGCACGCACGCGGCACACGTGCAGTTGTCGCGCAGCCAGTCGAAGTGGAACGGCGAACGGCGCGCGTCGCTCCACTCGACCTCCACCGCTGCGTCGCCGAGCGTCGCCGCGGCGATCGTCGCGTCGGCGGAAAAGGTCCGCCAGTCCTCGATACGGTGTTGCGCTGCCTGCATCGTTGCCTCCCGGAAACGCCCGCTACGCGTGTGGTGCGAGCAGAAACCCGCCGATCATCCGGTGCATCCGCGCCGCCTGCGGGCTCGTTCCGAGCGCGCGCCAGCAGCCGTGCACCAATCCTTCCCCCATCCAGTACCGCGCCACGCCGCCGGCCGCGACGATCCGTTCGACGTAGACGCGCGCATCGTCGCGCAGCGGATCGTGCTGCGCGCCGATCGCGAGCACCGGCGGCAGCCCGTCGAAGCGCGACGCCACGAGCGGCACCGACGCGCGCAGCAGCGGATCGGCGCTCAGTGCGGCTGCGTCGGCCTGCGCCCAGTACAGCGCGCGATAGCGACGAACGTCGTCGAGCGTGAGCATCCGCGCATGCGCTTCGGTGTCGCGCGCCGGTGCCTGCGGCTCGATGCCGAGCATCGGATACGCGAGCGCGATGCCGTCGAGGCCCGCTTCGCCGGCGTCGCGCAGCGCGGTCGCGACGGCCGCCGCGAGATTGCCGCCCGCGCTGTCGCCCGCGAGCGTCAGCGGCCGCGCGCACGGGCCGAACGGCCAGTGCGCCGCATCGCGCGCGGCGCGCGTGACGGCCAGGCAATCCTCGAGCGCGGCCGGCGCGCGATGCTCGGGCGCGAGCCGGTAAGCGACGGCGATCACCGCGAGCCCGGTGTCGGCCGCGAGCTGCGCGGTGATCAGCGCATGGCTGTCGAGCGAGCCGACGACGAAGCCGCCGCCATGGAAAAACAACACGGTGCCGCGCGGTGCGCCGTGCGCCGGCGCGTAGCGCCGCAGCGCGATCGCGGGCCCGTGCGGCGCGCGCCATAAGGCGTCGTGCCGCACGATGCCCGGCGGCAGTTCGGCGGGCGTCCACGCGGCCGCGAAGCGATCGTAGATGCGGCGTTGCTCGGCCGGCGAGCGCGCGGCCGTGCCGGCCGGATACGCGGCGTCGACCGCCGCGACGAACGCTGCGATTTGCGCTTCGAGCATCGCGTGCGCGCCGTCGTTCGCCGCGTCAGCGGCGCGGCGGCAGGCCGATCACGCGCCCCGCGTAGGCGGGCGCCGCGCAATCGAGCTGCAACGCGTGCAAGCCGGCCACGCGCGCGGCCACGTCGTCGTCGAACGGCGCCGATTTCGCGCCGCC
The DNA here is from genome assembly GCF_000745665.1 of Burkholderia sp. WP42. NCBI lineage: Bacteria > Pseudomonadati > Pseudomonadota > Betaproteobacteria > Burkholderiales > Burkholderiaceae > Burkholderia > Burkholderia sp. WP42. The sequence goes on from NZ_KN050726.1 coordinate 116,781, forward strand.
GCGCGTCGCGACGTGCAGCAGCATCTGCTCGCTCGCCGCCACCGCGGCGTCGTACCCGTCGGCGAACAGTTCGAGATACAGATGCAGCCGCTTCGCATCGTGCGCGAGCACGCGCACGTCGACGCGCACGCGCGCACCCTCCTTGATTTCCTGCAGATAGTTGACGTGCGCTTCGAGCGTGTAGACCGAGCGGCCGCGCTCGCGACGCGCGGCGTCGTCGAGGCCGATCCGGTCCAGCAGCGCGTCGGTCGCGAAGCTGAAGATCAGCAGATAGAACGCATCGCGCAGATGGCCGTTGTAGTCGACCCACTCGGGCCGCACGACGTCGTGGTAAATCGTCAGCGGAGTATCGCCGGTCATGTTGGTTCAATCCTCGAATCGCATCCCATACCGCGCCTTCACCGTCGCGATCGCGTCGAGCACCTCGGTGATGCACTCGTCGCGATAGCGCTCGAGCTCCTTGATGCTGCGCGTGCCCTGCTGTTCGCGGGTGCCGTCGACGACGCGGTCGATCAGCGCATCGGTCAGCTGCGGCGCGACCAGCTTCGTCCACGGCAGTTCGAGCGCGGGGCCGAACTGCTGCATGAAGTGTCGCATGCCCGCGTCGCCGCCCGCCAACGTGTAGGTCAGGAACGTGCCCATGAACGACCAGCGGATGCCCGCGCCGAAGCGGATCGCGTCGTCGATCTCGCCGGTCGTCGCGACGCCTTCGTCGACGAGATGCAACGCCTCGCGCCACAACGCCTCGAGCAGCCGGTCCGCGATGAAGCCCGGCACCTCCTTGCGCACGTGCAGCGGCCGCATGCCGAGCGTGCGATAGATCGTCATCGCCGCTTCGACGGCCTCCGGCGACGTGCGCTCGCCGCCGAGCACCTCGACGAGCGGCAGCAGATAGACCGGATTGAACGGATGGCCGACCACGCAGCGCTCCGGATGGGTGGCCCGCGCATAGAAGTCGCTCGGCAGCAGCCCGGACGTCGACGACGCGATGATCGCGTCCGGCTTCGCCGCGCGGCTGATCTGCTCGTGCAGCTCGAGCTTCAGCGCTTCGCGCTCGGGCGCGCTTTCCTGGATGAAGTCCGCGTCGGCGACGCACTCCGCGATCGTCGCTGCGAAACGCAGCCGCGCCGGGTCCGCGCCCGGCGCGAGGCCGACGCGCTCCAGCGCGGGCCATGCGTTCGCGACGCTCGCGCGCAGCCGCTCCGGCGCGCCCGGCGCCGGGTCCCACACGACCACGTCGAGACCGTGCGCGAGCGCACGGCAAATCCATCCGCTGCCGATCACGCCGGTGCCGATCGCGGCGAACGTCCTGATGTCGGTCTTCACTGCCATGTCAATGCATCCTTCGAAGCGAGGAAAATCGGACGGCGCGCGCGCAGCTGCGCGCCGCCGCAATGAATCGCTGAACTGCTGAACCGGCGCTCAGGCGAATTCGGTGATCGGGCGGCGCTCGAGCGCGCGCTCGCCGCGCGCCGGCAGGCCGAGCTTGCGACGCCCTTCGGCCGGCGTCAGCACGCGCCCGCCGAGGCGTTCGACGATTTCGCGCGCGCGCTCGACCAGCGTGCCGTTGGACGCGTGGACGCCGCGATCGAGCCAGATGTTGTCTTCGAGGCCGACCCGCACGTGGCCGCCGAGCAGCATCGCCTGCGCGACCATCGGCATCTGCATGCGGCCGATGCCGAAGCCGGCCCAGTGCGCGCCGGGCGGCAGGTTGTCGACCATCGCCTTCATCGTGCCGGTGTCAGCCGGCGCGCCCCACGGGATGCCGAGGCACAGCTGGAACAGCGGCGGATCGTCGAGCAGCCCTTCCTTCAGCAGCTGCTTCGCGAACCACAGATGGCCCGTATCGAAGATCTCCAGCTCCGGCTTCACGCCGAGCTCCTGGATGCGCCGCGCGCCGGCGCGCAGCTGCGCGGGCGTCGACACGTAGATGTAGTCGCCGTCGCCGAAATTGAGCGTGCCGCAGTCGAGCGTGCAGATCTCGGGCAGCAGCTCCTCCACGTGCACGAGGCGCGTGAGGCCGCCGACGAGGTCGGTGCCCTGGCCGAAGCGCATCGGCTCTTCGCCGGCGCCGATCTCCAGATCGCCGCCCATGCCGGCCGTCAGGTTGATGATCACGTCGACGTCGGCCGAGCGGATCCGGTCGACCACCTCGCGGTACAGGTTCGGGTCGCGGCTGCCGCGGCCCGTGTGCGGATCGCGCACGTGGCAGTGCGCGACGGTCGCGCCGGCCTTCGCCGCTTCGATCGCGGCGGCCGCGATCTGCTTCGGCGTGACCGGAATCGCCGGATGCTTGCCGACCGTATCGCCCGCACCGGTGACCGCACAGGTGATGATGACTTCATTGTTCATGCCGCTTACCCTCGCTTGATTCGGTTCGTGTCGTTCAGTTTCCGTGGTGCCGCGTCACAGGCCGAGATAGGCCTTCACCGCCGGCAGCCCGTCCTTGCCGTCGAACGTCTTGACGCCGGCGAGCCACGCATCGAGCACCTGCGGGTTCTTCTTCAGGTAGGCCTTCGCCGCGTCGGCCGGCTTGGTCTTGTTCATCACCGACTGCATCAGCTGGTTCTCCAGCTGCGTCGTGAAGCGCAGGTTCTCGACCAGCTTGCCGGCGTTCGGGCAGCGCGAGATGAAGTCGGAGGCGGTCAGCGTGTACACGCGCGCTTCGCCGTAGTTCGGGCCGAACGCCGCGTCGCCGCCGGCCAGATAGTTCATGCCGATCTGGATGTTCATCGGATGCGGTTCCCAGCCGAGGAACACGACCCACTTCTTCTCGCGGATCGCACGCTCGACCGTCACCAGCATCCCGGCCTCGCTCGACTCGACCAGCTTGAAGCCGCCGAGGCCGTACTGGTTCGTGTCGATCATCTTCTGGATCGTCGCGTTCGCGCTGCTGCCCGGCTCGATCCCGTAGATCTTGCCGTCGAGCTCCGCGCGATGCTTGGCGATGTCGTCGAAGGTCTTCAGGCCGGCCTGGTATTCGTAGCTCGGCACCGCGAGCGTCGCCTTCGCGCCGGACAGGTTCGGCGGCTCGACCACGTTGATCGACTTGCTGTCGAGGAACGGCTGCAGCTGCTTCTGCTGCACCGGCCACCAGTAGCCGAGCGACACGTCGAGCTGCTTGCTCTTCAGGCCGGCGAACGAGATCGGCACCGACGCGATCGTCGTCGTGGGCTTGTAGCCGAGCCCTTCGAACACCGTCGACGCGAGCGCCGTGGTGGACGTGATGTCGGTCCAGCCGATGTCGGCGAAGCGGACGTTGCGGCAGCTCGCCGCCTCCGTCTCGGCCTGCGCGGCAGTCGCGCATGCGCCGGTCGCCAGCACGGCCGCGGCGAACGCGGCGATCTTTGTCGACTTCATGGTCTTCTCTCCCGGTTGGACCGATGTCCGACGGGTTCGCGGAAGTGCGTCCCGGCCTGCATCGTGGGAGTAAAAGTAACGGGCCATATTGCCCGCAAGGCGACCGCCGGCGACCTGTTCTTGACTGTTTGCGACTATGAGTGGAAACCACTACGCGCGCGCAGTGGCTTGTGCGGCGGGGGTTTTACGGCGATCGCGGCGGGCGGGCGGTTGTCCGGATGCGGCGTCGGGACGGTGACGCGGAGGCGCCGCAACGGCGACGCGTCAGCGCCGTACGTCGACGTAGGTTTCGCGGCAGATGGCGCGCAGCGCGTCGACCAGCAGATCGCGCGTCGGCGCATGCGGTTCGGCCGCGCGCGTGAACAGCGCGATCGGCGGCAGCGTCCAGACCAGCGAGTAAGGCACGATCGCGACGCCCGCGATGCGCACCATTTCCTCGGCGATATCGGCCGGCACGATCGACACCGCGTCGTCGCTCGACGCGATCATTTCGCCGATCAGCTTCGACGAGTAGCTCTCGACGATCGGCACCGGCGGCGCGATGCCGGCCGACAGGAACAGGTCGGTCACCTGCTCGCGCATCGGCGTGTGCGGCGCGCCGAGAATCCAGTCGAGCGCGCGCAGCTTCTCCCAGTCGAGCGGCATGCGGGCCAGCTTCGCGGCGAGACGCCGGCTCGCGATCATCCGCGGCTGCTGCTGATACAGCACTTCGAACGACACCTGGCCGAGATCGATCGCCGACGACGCGCGGCCGATCACCAGATCGACGCTGTGATCCTTCAGCTGCAGCAGCAACTGGTCGCTGGTGCCCTCGTGGATCGTCACGGTCAGACGCCGCTCCATCCCCGCCTGCAGCCGCTTGAGCGCCGCGGACAGCATCTGGCCCGAAATGAACGGGATCACGCCGATGTGCAGGTGGGCCGCATGGCCGGCCGCCACCGCCTCCATTTCGCGGGCCAGATGCTCGAGGTCCTTCAGCATCGCCTTCGCGCGCTCCAGCACGACCGCGCCGAGCGCGGTCGGCCGCATCCCGCGCGACGAGCGCTCGAACAGCGGCGTGCCGAACATGCTCTCCAGCTCCGACAGCGCGTTGGTCACGGCCGGCTGGCTGCTGGCCATGTGCTCCGCGACGCGCGTCAGCGAGCCGTGCTGCTGGATCTGCAGCAACAGCATCAGATGCCGCATCTTCAGCCGCGCGCCGAGGCGCCGGACCACGTCGTTTGCGTCGAATGTCACCTTGGGACCGTCGCACCATCAGGAAAAAGTGATGGCCCGATATTAAAACAGAATCATCTCCTTATGGCCGATCCCTAGAATGGCCGTCATCGATCGCGTCGGGACTGGCCTGACGCACCTGCCCGGACCCCAAAACATGAAACAGACAGAGACTCAGCAGCAAGCCGCGTACGACTATCACGAGTTTCCGACGCCGGGGAAGATCTCGGTCGTCGCCAGCAAGCCGCTCGTGACGCAGCGCGATCTGGCGCTGGCTTACACGCCGGGCGTCGCGAGCGTCTGCGAGTCGATCGCCGCCGAACCGCTGAACGCGCATCGCTTCACGAGCCGCGGCAATCTGGTGGGCGTGATCACCAACGGCACGGCGGTGCTGGGTCTGGGCAACATCGGCGCGCTCGCGTCGAAGCCGGTGATGGAAGGCAAGGCCGTGCTGTTCAAGAAGTTCGCCGGGATCGACGTGTTCGACATCGAGATCAACGAGACCGACCCGGACAAGCTGGTCGACATCATCGCCGGCCTCGAGCCGACCTTCGGCGGGATCAACCTCGAGGACATCAAGGCGCCCGAGTGCTTCACCGTCGAGCGCAAGCTGCGCGAGCGCATGAAGATCCCCGTGTTCCACGACGACCAGCACGGCACCGCGATCACCGTCGCGGCCGCGTTCATCAACGGGCTGAAGGTGGTCGGCAAGTCGATCTCGGACGTGAAGGTCGTGACCTCGGGCGCCGGCGCGGCCGCGCTCGCCTGCCTCGACCTGCTCGTCGACCTCGGGCTGCCGATCGAAAACGTGTGGGCGACCGACATCGAAGGCGTCGTCTACCGCGGCCGCACCACGCTGATGGACCCGGCCAAGGAGCGCTTCGCGCAGGAAACCGATGCGCGCACGCTGGCCGAGGTGATCGGCGGCGCCGACATCTTCCTCGGCCTGTCGGCCGGCGGCGTGCTGAAGCCGGAGATGCTGAGCGCGATGGCCGCGCGTCCGCTGATCCTCGCGCTCGCGAATCCGACGCCGGAGATCTTCCCGGAGCTCGCGCATGCGACCCGCGACGACGTCGTGATCGCGACCGGCCGCTCGGATTTCCCGAACCAGGTCAACAACGTGCTGTGCTTCCCGTACATCTTCCGCGGCGCGCTCGACGTGGGCGCGACCACGATCACGCGTGAAATGGAAATCGCCGCGGTCCACGCGATCGCCGGTCTCGCGCAGGAAGAACAGAGCGACATCGTCGCGGCGGCCTATGGCGGCGACGAGGTGTCGTTCGGCCCGCAATACCTGATTCCGAAGCCGTTCGACCCGCGCCTGATCGTCCGTATCGCGCCGGCGGTGGCGAAGGCCGCGATCGAAGGCGGCGTCGCGACGCGCCCGCTCGCCGACCTCGACGCGTACGTCGAGCAGCTGCAGCAGTTCGTCTATCACTCGGGCGCGTTCATGAAGCCGCTGTTCGCGGCCGCGCGCCAGCTGGTGCGCGACGGCGGCAAGGCGCGCATCGTGTTCACCGAGGGCGAGGACGAACGCGTGCTGCGCGCGGTGCAGGTGATCGTCGACGAGAAGCTCGCGCGTCCGATCCTGGTCGGTCGCCCCGAGGTGCTGCTCGCGCGCATCGAGCGCTTCGGGCTGCGCCTGCGGCTCGGCCAGGACGTCGAGGTCACCAATCCGGAATACGACGAGCGCTTCCCGCAGTACTGGACGACGTATTGGGAACTGCGTTGCCGCGACGGCATCTCGAAGGAGATGGCGCGCGTCGAGATGCGCCGGCGCCTGACGCTGATCGGCGCGATGATGGTGCGGCTCGGCGATGCGGACGGGATGATCTGCGGGACCGTCGGCGAATATCACAACCACCTGCGCTTCGTCGACGAAGTGATCGGCAGGAAGCCCGATGCGTCGACCTACGCGGCGATGAACATCCTGCTGCTGAACCAGCGGACCGTCGCGCTCGTCGATACGCACGTCAACGACAACCCCGATGCGGAGCAGATCGCCGAATTCACGATCGCGGCGGCGCGCCAGATGGAATGGCTGAACCTGACGCCGAAGGTCGCGCTGCTGTCGCGTTCGAACTTCGGGTCGGGGAGCGCGGCGTCGGGCGCGAAGATGCGCAACGCGCTGGAGATCATCCGCGCGCAGGCGCCGGACATCCAGGCCGACGGCGAGATGCACGGCGACTGCGCGCTCGATGAGTCGCTGCGCTTGCGGCTGCTGCCGATGTCGCCGCTCAAGGGTGCGGCAAACCTGCTCGTGTGCCCGAACGTCGACGCCGGCAACATCGCGTACAACCTGCTCAAGACCGAAGCGGGCAGCAACGTCGCGGTCGGGCCGTTCCTGCTCGGCGTCAATGCGCCGGTGAACATCCTCACGTCGAGCGCGACCGTGCGGCGGATCGTGAACATGACCGCGCTGACGGTGATCGAGGCGAATCGCAACGCGGCGGCGTAACGACCACGGACGAGGGGCGGCCGAGGCGGCCCCTCGTCCGGTGCTGCGCACCGCCCGTTGCGCTTATACGATGCGCTCCAGCGCAGCGGCGAAGCGCGCCACCGCCGCATCGACGTCATGCAGCTTGTCGAGGCCGAACAGGCCGATGCGGAAGGTCTTGAAGTCGGCCGGCTCGTCGCATTGCAGCGGCACGCCGGCCGCGATCTGCACGCCCACGTCGGCAAACTTCTTGCCGGAACGGATCCCGTCGTCGTCGGTATAGCTGACGACCACGCCCGGCGCCTCGAAGCCTTCGGCCGCCACGCTGCGAAACCCCTTCTGCGCGAGCAACGCGCGAATCCGCGCGCCGAGCTCGAGCTGCTCGGCCTTCACCTTGTCGAAGCCGTACGCCTGTGTTTCGGCGATGACGTCGCGCAGCGTCGCGAGGCTGTCGGTCGGCATCGTCGCGTGATACGCGAAGCCGCCGTTCTCGTACGCCTCCATGATCTGCAGCCACTTGCGCAGATCGCACGCGAAGCTGGTGCTGGTGGTCGCGTCGATCCGCTCGCGCGCCAGCGCGCCGAGCATCACCAGTCCGCAGCCGGGCGAGGCGCTCCAGCCCTTCTGCGGCGCGCTGATCAGCACGTCGACGCCGGTCGCCTCCATGTCGACCCACACCGTGCCGGACGCGATGCAATCGAGCACGAACATCCCGCCGACCGCATGCACGGCGTCCGCCACCGCGCGCAGATACGCGTCGGGCAGCATCATGCCGGAGGCGGTCTCGACGTGCGGCGCGAACACGAGATCCGGCTTGTGCTCGCGAATCGCGGCGACCACTTCGTCGAGCGGCGCAGGCGCATAGGCGGCCTGCCGGCCCGGCTCGACCGGACGCGCCTTCAGCACGATCGCTTCGGACGGAATGCCGCCCATCTCGAAGATCTGCGACCAGCGGAAGCTGAACCAGCCGTTGCGGATCACGAGGCATTTGCGGTTGGTCGCGAACTGCCGCGCGACGGCCTCCATGCCGAAGGTCCCGCTGCCCGGCACGATGGCGACGGCCTTCGCGTGGTAGACCTGCTTCAACGCAGCGGAAATGTCGCGCATCACGTGCTGGAAGCGCTGCGACATGTGATTGATCGACCGGTCGGTGTACACCACCGAATATTCGAGAAGCCCGTCGCGGTCGACATCGGGAAGTAATCCTGGCACGTTCGCCTCCGGTAAAGAATCTGGCATGGGATGAGCGCGCGCGGCATCCGGGCGGACGCCGCCGCTGCAATGCAACATCGGATGACGGTTGCATCGACGACGACCGATTCTAGCGAAAGCCGCTGCGCTTGGTACGACGGGGCGCGGAGGCGCGCTGCACGTTGCCGCGCCGCTCGCCTACCTCGGCCACCGCCAGCTCGGCTCCGACAGATGTTCGGCGAAGAAGTCGGACAGCGCGGCGATCTTCGCCGGCCGGGCGCGCGCGGAAGGCGTGATGAAGTACAGGCCGCCCTTGGTGAGCGACCAGTCGGTCAGGATCGCTTCGAGCCGGCCGTCGGCCAGATATTCGCCGGCGATGAACTCCGGCAGCTCGCCGATCGCGAGCCCTTCGAGCAGCGTCGGCAGCAGCGCGTCGGAATTCGTCACGCGCAGCGGCCCGTCCGGCAGGATCGGTTCTTCTTCGCCGGCGTCGTTCGTGAAGCGCCACACGTCGCTGTGCGCGCGGTACGCATACGACAGGCATGCGCGCCCGGCCAGATCGCGCGGATGCGTCGGCCGGCCTTCGCGCGCCAGATAGGCCGGCGACGCGACCACGTATTGCGTCACCGCGCACAGGCGCCGCGCGACCAGCGACGAATCGGGCAGCGCGGCGATCCGCAGCGCGGCATCGAAACCGTCGGCGATCAGATCGACCGACGCATCCGACAGATGCAGGTCGATCGACACTTCCGGATAGGCGCGAAAGAACGCCGGCAACAGCGGCGCGACCCAACGCAGGCCGAACGACATCGGCACCGCGAGCCGCACGAGCCCGCGCGGCTGCACGGCCATCTCACGCGCGGCGCTCTCCGCTTCTTCCGCGTGGCGATACATGTCGCCCGCCTTTTCGCACAAGGTCCGGCCGAACTCGGTGAGCGCGAGCTGCCGCGACGTGCGGTTGAAGAGCCGCCCGCCGAGCCGGTCTTCCAGGCGCGCGACGCCGCGCGACACGGTCGCCACCGACACGCCCATCGAGCGGGCCGCCGCCGCGAACGAGCCCTCCTCGGCGACCTTCGCGAACATCGCGAGCCCCTCGAAGTCAGGCAATCTGGCCATTTCCCCTCATCTTTTCATTTATGCAACATTGGCTTGCAATCAATTCTATTTCGAAAGCCTGGGTGCGTCGATATTCTCCTTACATCGCAGCACGTAACACGAACCCCCTCATCCAGATATCGAAAGGAGAAGCACCATGGCACGCAAGCTCGACAACAAGATCGCACTCGTCACCGGCGGCACCAGCGGGATCGGCCTCGCGACCGCCCAGCGCTTCGCCGCGGAAGGCGCCCACGTCTACGTGACCGGCCGCCGTCAGGCCGAACTCGACGCCGCGGTCGGCTCGATCCGCGACAACGGCGGCAGCGCGACCGGCGTGCGGATCGACTCGACGAAGCTCGACGAACTCGACGCGCTGTACGCGCAGATCGGCGAAGAACGCGGCCGCCTCGACGTGCTGTTCGCGAACGCGGGCGGCGGCTCGATGCTGCCGTTCGGCAGCATCACCGAAGAGCACTTCGACGACACGTTCGATCGCAACGTGAAAGGCGTGCTGTTCACCGTGCAAAAGGCGCTGCCGCTGCTCGCCGACCGCGCGTCGGTGATCCTCACCGGCTCGACGGCAGCCAGCGCCGGCACCGCGGCGTTCAGCGTGTATGCGGCGTCGAAGGCCGCGGTACGCTCGTTCGCACGCAACTGGATTCTCGACCTCAAGGAGCGCGGCATCCGCGTGAACACGATCAGCCCCGGTGCGACGCGTACGCCGGGCCTGCTCGACCTCGCCGGCCAGGACGCCGCGCAGCGTCAGGGGCTCGCCGACTATCTGGCTTCGCTGATTCCGATGGGGCGCCTCGGCGAACCCGAGGAAATCGCGGGCGCTGCGCTGTTCCTCGCGTCGGACGATGCGAGCTTCGTGAACGGCATCGAGCTGTTCGTCGACGGCGGTCAGCAACAGATCTGAACATGATGAGGCTGCGGCGGTTAGACCGGCGGCACGCGCCACGCCGAGACGCCGGTCAGCGCTGCCGCCGCGCGCCGGGGCCTCATCCGCCTCGGAAATTTCGCGACCGTCTACAACACGCAATTCGGCGAGCTGCCGTCGGCGACCGCACGCCGAGCGTTTCGCGGGCCAGTCGACGCATTCGCTGTACCGCCTGATCCCGCTGAACTTCGATCTCGTCGCCCGCTTCTCGGTCGAGCGGCTGCAGCGGCCGTCGCACGAAAATACGCGGAGCGCCGCGCAAACCCGCGATAATCCAGTGTCGAGCGTCCGGCGCGCACTGCGCCCCGCTCGTCGCCCGGCCTTCATCCGATTCGACGCGACCCCGCGATGCCCGAGGATTTCCACTTCCTGTTGCTGCCCGGCTTCTCCGCGCTCGGCTTCATGTCCGCGGTCGAACCGCTGCGGGTCGCGAACCGGTTCCGCACCGAGCTGTACCGCTGGCACGTGATCAGCGCGGACGGCGCGCCCGTCGCCGCGAGCAACGGCATCCCGGTGGCGGCCGAGGCCGCCTATGCGGACGTCGGGCAGGTCGACACGGTGTTCGTCGTCGCCGGCTTCGATCCGCTCGCCTGCTACGACCGCGCGCTCGCCGACTGGCTGCGCCGCCAGCACCGGCACGGCGCGACGCTCGGCGGCATCGACACCGGCAGCTTCGTGCTCGCGGAAGCCGGGCTGTTCGACGCGTCGCAAACGCTGACGCTGCACTGGGAGGCGCTCGCCGCGTTCCGCGAGCGTTACCCGCGCCTGAACGCGACGCAGGAGCTGTTCGAGATCGACGAGCGGCGCATCACCTGCGCGGGCGGCACCGCGTCGATCGACATGATGCTCGACCTGATCGGCCGGCGGCACGGCGCCGATCTCGCCGCGGCGATCTCCGAGCAGTTCGTCGTGAGCCGCATCCGGCAGCGCTCGGACAGCCAGCGCCTCGAGATCGCCGCGCGCTACGGCGTGCACAACCGCAAGCTGATCCAGGTGATCGACTCGATGCAGCGTCACATGGAGACGCCGCTCGGCTCCGACGCGCTCGCGCAGGAGGTGTCGATCACGCGACGCCAGCTCGAACGGCTGTTCAGCGCGACGCTGAACGACACGCCGACGCGCTTCTATCTGAACCTGCGGCTCGATCGCGCCCGCGAGCTGCTGCAGCAGACCGACATGAGCATCACGTCGGTGTGCGTCGCGTGTGGGTTCGAATCGCCGTCGCATTTCTCGCGCACGTACCGCACGCGCTTCGGCGTGAGCCCGCGCAGCGACCGCGGCGGCCTCGCGCCGAAGCGCTGAGCGGTGCGGGGCGCGCCGCGAACCGATGCGTTGCCGCGCGCCGCGGCGACGGCCGTCAATTCCCGTACATGTCGAAGTCGAAGTACTTCGACTCGATCTTGCGATACGTGCCGTCGCTGCGAATCTGCGCGATCGCGCGATTCAGCGCGTCGCGCAGGTCGGTATCGGCCTTGCGCACGCCGATCGCGTCGCCGTTGCCCATGATCCGCGGATCGAACACGACGCCGCCCGCGAACGAGAAGCCCTTGCCGCGCGGCGTCGCCAGGAAGCCGAGCTGGCCCTGCACCGCATCCATCAGCACGCCGTCGATGCGCCCCGTCACGAGGTCCGCATACGCCTGGTCGTAGCTCGGGTACGGCACGACCTCGACCTTCGCCGGCGCCCATTTCTCGCGCGCATAGGTCTCCTGGATCGTCCCCTGTTCGACCGCGATGCGCTTGCCGGCGAGCTTCGCCGCGTCGGGCAGCAGCCCGGCGCCCGTGCGGGCGATCAGGCGCGTCTGGTTGCGGTACAGGCGGTCGGTGAAGTCGATCTGCTGGCGGCGCTGTTCGGTCGCGGCCATCGACGACAGGATCACGTCGAACTTGCGCGCCTGCAGGCCCGGAATCAGTCCGTCGAAGCTGCTCGACACCCACACGCATTTCGCGTTCAGCTTCGCGCACAGCGCATTGCCGAGGTCGACGTCGAAGCCCTGCACGCTGCCGTCGGTCGCGGTCGATTCGAACGGCGGATAGGTCGGGTCCACGCCGATGCGGATCGTCGTCCACTCCTTCGCCGACGCCAGCGTCGCGAAGGCCATCGTGGCGGCGGAAAGCAGGATCGTGATGCGGGTCTTGTTCTTCATGGTCAGGCTCCGTTCGGGTGGGCAAGCTGGGGCATGCGCGGGCCGTGCGTCAGCTCGGGAATTCGCCGCGCCGGAAATCGTTCGACAGTTCAAGCGCGTCGGCCATCTCGCCGACGGTCACGGGCTTGATCGGCGCGCGGATCCGGTAGTGGCCCACGTCGCCGACGTCGCGCCGCTGCACGTCGGCGATCAGTTCGCCGACCGTCGTGCTGCACCAGCGCCCCTGGCACGGCCCCATTCCACAGCGCGTGAACGCCTTCATCTGGTTCGGCCCCGGACAGCCGAGCGCCGCGAGGCCGCGTATTTCGGCGGCCGTGATCTCCTCGCAGCGGCATACGATGGTGTCGCCGTCGGGGCGGCGCAGCATGGCGGGCGGCGTATAGAGCGCATCGAGCAGAGGACGCACGGCGAGATGACGGCGCCGCGCACGCAGCAACGGGCGCTCGCGTTCGGCCTGCGCGTGCCGATCGAGCACGCCGAGCGCGGCAGCAACGTCGAGCGCGGCGACTTCGCCCGCCAGTGCCGCGGCCTGCGCGCCGCCGATGCCGGCGCCGTCGCCGGCAATCCAGACCGGCGCGACGCTGCTGCGGCCGCGCGCGTCGCATTGCGGCCGCCAGCATGCCGCGCGTCCGTCCCATTCATGCGCGCAGCCGAGCGCGCGCGCGAGCTGCGTCGACGGAATCACGCCCTGGTGCAACAGCACGAGCGACGTGTCGAGCGAATGCGCGATGCCGTGCGCGCCGCGAAAGTGGATGGCTTGCGCGCGGCCGTCGCCGTCGATCCGCACGTCGGTCGCGCCGCGATGAACCGCGATGCCCGCATCGCGCACCGCACGCAGCATGCGCCAGCCCTTGAGCAGATAGTCGGCGCCGCGCAGCGCCGGCAGCGCGTGCGGAAGCGCACGGCGCCACGCATCGCGCGGCGTCGTGTCGACCAGCGCGCGCACGCGCCTGCCCGCGTTCAGCAATTGCGCCGCGAACAGCCACAGCAGCGGGCCGCTGCCGGCGAGCACGGTGTCGGCCGACGGCGCGAGCCCCGACGATTTCAGCAACGACTGCGCGGCGCCGACGCCCATCACGCCCGGCAGCGTCCAGCCCGGTATCGGCCACGGCCGCTCCTGCGCGCCGGCCGCGATCAGCACCGCGCGCGCGCCGATTTCGAGCGTGCCGCCCGACGGACCGCTTCGCGTCAGCATCGCGACCGGCTCCGGCTCCAACGCCACCTGCCATACCGTGCTGCGCGGCAGATAACGCGCGCCGCTCGCATGCAACGCGTCGACGAGCGGCCGGCCGGCGACGTAATCCCTGCCGAGCCAGCGCGCGAGTTCGGCAGGCGCGGCCGCGAGCGTCACGCCACTGTGGCAGATCGCGACGAACGCGCCGGGATGCGCAGTCGACGCTTCGTACACGGGCAGCCCGTCGGGCGTCATGATGCGCAGCGCGCCCCAGGCCCGGACGATGCGCGCATGCGCGAGCGCCGGAAACGCGGTGCGTGCGCGGCGTGCGATGTCGACCATCGCGGCACGTGTCTGGCCGTCGTCGAAGCCGACGTCTTCCGCCGAATCGCCGAGCAGCACCGAACCCTCGGGCGTCTGGCGCACGACCAGCGTCGGATAGTCGAGAAACGGCGCGAGCCGTTCGGTGACCATGATCTGGCCGCGCAGCGGCGCGATCGGCGCGTGCATGTCGACCATCGGCGCGAGGCGCGCATTGTCGAGTCCGGCCGCGAGCACGATGCGCCCCGCTTCGAGACGGCCTTCGCGCGTGTCGACCTCGAAGCGCCCGGCATGCGGACGGATCTCGTTCACCGGGTTGCGCGGCAGATAGACGCCGCCGCTTTGCACGAACGCCTGCAGCATCGCGCGCAGCGTATAGAGCGGATTCGCATGGCCGTCGTTCGGCGACCACAGCGCGCCGGCCGTCGCGCTCGACCTGCTGCCGGAACTCGTCACGCGTTTCTCGCACGCGCATCCGGGCGTCGACATCACGCTGCTCGCGCACAGCGCGTCCACCGTGGTCGACAAGGTCGCGTCGGGCCAGTGCGACGTCGGCTTGATCGCGGAGCCGGTCCCGCATCCGGCGGTGCGCACCGAGCGTCTCGCGGAAGGCGCGATGTGCTGCATCGTGCCGCGCGGGCACCGGCTCGCGCGCAAGCGCGTGGTGCGGCCGGCCGATCTGAGCGGCGAGTCGTTCATCTCGTTTCCGCCGAGCTTCGACGCGCGCAGCGCGATCGACCGCTTGTTCGTCGAGGCCGGCGTGTCGCGCGTGCTGTCGATCGAGGCGCAGCTGTCGCAGACGATCGTCGCCTTCGTCGCGAACGGCGCCGGCGTCGCGCTGATCGATCCGGTGACGGCGGCCTTTGCCGGGCATCGCGTGGCCGTGAAGCCGTTCGAGCCGGCCGTGCCCGATCACTTCTATCTGGTGACGTCCGCGTCGCAGCCGCTGTCGATGCTCGGCGATGCATTCTGTGTGGAATTGCGCGATGCCTTCGCGCGGATGCACGATCGACGCGGCGAATGAACGAGGCGGATAGCGGACGAAAGCGATCGCGCAGCCCGTGCGCGCGCCCGGCATGCGCGCGGCCCGCGCCGGGCAGGCCCGTCATTCCGGATAGAATCGTCGTCCATCCACTTCCGCGATACGGTGCGCCGCCATGACCGACCTTTCCCGCTCCGCCGATGCGCTCACGCCCGCACGCGTCACGACCGCCTTCGATCTGCCGGGCCACACGACCGTCCGCTCGCTCGGCGTCGCGCAGGGCATCATCGTGCGTTCGCGCTCGATCGTCGGCTCGTTCGGCGCGGCGCTGCAGACCATCTTCGGCGGCAACATCACGCTCTATACGTCGCTGTGCGAGAAGGCGCGCGAGCAGGCATTCGAGAAGATGCTCGCGGATGCGCGCAAGCTCGGCGCGAACGCGATCGTCGCGATGCGCTACGACTCGACCGAGATCGGCTCGGGCGTCACCGAAGTGATCTGCTACGGCACCGCGGTGTGCGTGACGCCCGATGCGTGACGCGCATCACCGGTCGCGTTCGAGCGACTTCATGCCGGTCAGCTGAGGAAACAGGCGCATCCACGCGAGCGCGACCGCGATCGTCGCCGTGCCGCCGACGACGATCGCCGCCGGCGCGCCCCACCATGCGGCCGTCACGCCCGATTCGAATTCGCCGAGCTGGTTCGACGTGCCGATGAACAGCGAATTCACCGCGCTCACGCGCCCGAGCATGTCGTCCGGCGTGCGCAGCTGTACGAGCGACAGACGCACGACGACGCTCACCACGTCCGACGCGCCCAATGCCGCCAGCGCGACGAGCGACAGCGCGAAATGCCGCGACAGGCCGAACACGATCGTCGCGATGCCGAACGCGATCACGCCGCCGAACATCGCGCGGCCCGGCCGCACGTCGAGCGGAAAGCGCGTGAGCCACAGCGTGCCCGCGAGCGCGCCGACGGCCGGCGCCGCGCGCAGCGCGCCGAGCCCCCACGGCCCGACCTGCAGGATGTCGCGCGCATAGATCGGCAACAGCGCGGTCGCGCCGCCGAACAGCACGGCGAACAGGTCGAGCGACAGCGCGCCGAGGATCGCCGGCTCGCGCCGGATGAACGCGATGCCCGAGAACACCGAACGCAGCGTGACCGGCTCGCGCGCGGGCGGCGCGCTGCGCAGCGGGATGGTGCCGCTGAGCACCGCGGCAATCGCGAACGCGGCGGCGCTCGTGCCGAACGCGGCCGGTGCGCCGACGCCGTACAGCAGGCCGCCGAACGCCGGCCCGAGAATCTGCGCGGCCTGGTTGGCCGAGGTGGACAGCGCGGTCGCGCGCGGCAGGTCGCCGCGCGGCACGACGGCCGGCAGCAGCGACGACACCGACGGCGATTCGAACGCGCGCGCGGTGCCGACGAGCGCCGCGAGCGCGTAGACGCCCGGCGCCGTCAGCCAGCCGCGTGCCGCGCCGAGCACGAACACGCCGGCAGCCAGCGCCTCGACGCTCTGACAGATCGTCGCGATGCGCCGCCGGTCGTAGCGGTCGGCCACCTGCCCGACGACGAGCGTCAGCGCGAACATCGGCACGAACTGCGCAAGCCCGACGAGGCCGAGCGCGAACGCGCTGTGCGTGAGCGTATAAACGTACCAGCCGATCGCGACCGACAGGATCTGGAACGCTAGGGACGACGTCACGCGCGTCCCCCAGAAACGCTGGAACGGCGCATGGCGGAACAGATTCGCCGGTAGCGGCGACGGCGGAGCGGATTCGGGTAACGGGGTGGTCATCGGGTCATCGGCGGGATATCGACGGGATATCGTCGTGTCGCCGGCAGGCGATCGGCGCGACACGGCGCGTGTCGAACCGCGATGATATCGTCAAGTGCCGCGACCGCGCTCGGCACGCGCATGTCGCACCCGGCGCCCTATCGCAACAAAAATCGCAGCAAAAAAAAAAGCGCGAACCGCAGTTCGCGCGAAAGAGAGACCTCGCTGAAGACGTCGAATGAACTACCCTGCCGGGCTCAGAACGAATGCCGCATCCCGATCCGCACGTCGGCCTGCGTCTGCGTGGTCGACGGCGTGAAGCTGTAGCCGATCACCGCGTCGACGCCCTGCGACGCGCGCAGGTAATCGCCGGAGATGTACACGTCGGTGCGCTTCGACAGCAGGTAGTGCAGGCCGGCCGTGCCCTGGTTCCAGTGGTGGCCCTCGAAGCGCGTGTGCTGGTAGCCGGCGATGAAGCTGAGCGCCGGCGTGAACTGGTACATGCCGCCGCCTTCGTAGACCTGCATGTGCGACGATTGGCCGAAGCCCTTGATCGTCGTGTACGAGAAGTTCGCGTCGAGCGACAGCTTGCCGATCGTGTAGCTCGTGCCGATGCCGAACGTGCCCTGGCTGTCGACGTCCATCGCCGTGTTCGCGAACAGGTCGGTGCGTGCTCCGGTGGCCGGATCGACGGTGACCGTTTGCTGCCCGAGGAACGTATGCGTGCCGATCATCGCGTACGGGTCGAACGCATAGATGCCGTTCGGGTTGTTCAGGCGCGTGTACGCGGCGCCGATCGAGAAGTCGCCCTTCGTGAAGCTCGCGCCCGCGCTCCACGCGCTGTTGCGATGGAAGTTGCCGGCGACGTTGCCGAACGAGTACATCGCGCCGAACTTGAAGCCACTCAGGTCGTTCGACAGGAACTTCACCGAATTCGGCAGGCGGTCGCCGTTGAACCGGTCGAAGTCGCCCTGGTGGATCGCATAGCCGCTGCCCCACGCCGAGATGTTGTAGATCGATACGAGTTCGTTCGTGATGTCGAGCTGGTTGCCGAACGACAGCGTGCCCCAGTCGTTCTGCAGCCCGACATAAGCCTGCCTGCCGAATTCGGCGCCGCCGAAGCCGAGCTGCCCGTTGCCGAGGTGGAAACCGCTCTCGAGCGCGAACACCGCCTTCAGGCCGCCGCCGAGATCTTCCGTGCCTTTCAGGCCGAAGCGGTTCCCGTACGAGACGCCGTCGTCGAACTTCACCACGTGCGAGCCGCCCGTGTTGTTCACGTACGTGATGCCGGCGTCGAGAATCCCGTACAGCGTCACGCTGCTCTGCGCGTGGCCGATGGTGGGAATGCAGGCCGCGCACGCGAGCGCGGCGGCTACGGCAACTTTCGTTTGCTTCATTGTCGACTACCCCCTGAACCGTTCGATGGAAGGAATCTTGGCTGGCGCGCGCCGCATTGCGCTGGCTGATTCGAATTTTGTACTCCTCTGGCTTCGCTATTACGTATTCCGCAATAACGCAGCCATTGGCAAAAAGTACAAACCCATATTTCGGCTCACCCGTCTAAAGGCGACAACAAATAGTCTCGTTACGACCGTTCGGGAAAACACGGAGACGGGCGGCGCGGCCGCAACCGGCCGCCCGAGGGGCCGTCAGCGCGCGTCGAGCGCCGCGCGCACGGCCGGCAGCGCGGGTGCGCCGGCCGCGGTCGTCACGCCGTCGAGCCAGCGCTCGACCAGCGGCGGGTCCGCTTTCAGCACGTGCTGCGCCGCGACGGCGGGGGGCGTCTTGTGGTCGAGCATGTCGGCGATCATGCGGTTCTCGACGTCGACGGAGAACGTCATCTGCCGGAACAGCCGCGCGAGGTTCGCGCACTGGCCGGCAAAGCCCGCGCGCGTCACGGTGTTGACGGTCGCGCCGCCGTAGTTCGGCCCGAAGTACGCGTCGCCGCCCGACAGGTAGGTCAGATGGAACTTGGTGTTCATCAGGTGCGGCTCCCACGCGAGGAACACGATCCAGCGCTTGTCGCGCACCGCGCGCTCGACCTGCGTGAGCATCCCCGTCTCGCTCGATTCGACCAGCGACCAGTTCGCCGCGCCCAGCGCATGATCGGCGAGCATCCGCTTGATGTTCTGGTTCGCGGGCGCGCCCGGCTCGATCCCGTAGATCTTGCCGCCGAACTGGTCCGCGTGGGCCGCGAGATCGGCGAACGTGTGCACGCCGGCCGCCGCCACGTAGTCGGGCACCGCAAGCGTGAATTTCGCACCGCTCAGGTTCGCGTGCAGCACGTCGATCGCCTTCTCGTCGACGAACGGCTTCACGAGCGGCGCCTGTGCGGGCATCCAGTTGCCGAGGAACACGTCGACCTGCCCTTTCTTCAGCCCCTGGTACGTGATCGGCACCGACAGGTTCGCCACGTCCTGGCGGTAGCCGAGCGCCTTCAGCACCACGCCGGCCATCGCGTTGGTCGCGTCGATGTCGGTCCAGCCGGGCGCCGCCATCTTCACGTCGCGACACGTCTGCGCGTCGGCGGCGTGCGCGGGCTGCAGCGCCGTCGCCGCGACGCAGGCGGCTGCGGCGAGCGCCGTGCCGAGTCTGCGGATTGCTGCATTGCATTGCCGTTTCATGAGTCGGTTCCTCCGTCGTTCGTCGGTGTGCGCGATGTATGCGTTCAGCGGCCGACGCGCGGGAAGCGCGCCATCGCTTCGAGCGTGTCGAGTTCGATGTGATTGCGCATGTAGCGCTGGCTCGCGTCGGTGAACGGCTGCCAGTCCCATGCGTGGATGCGGCCCTGCGTGGTCGCCGCGTAATGGAAGCGCCGGCGCCGCTGGCTCGCGCGCACCTGCGCGTCGAGCTCGGTCAGGTTCCAGCGCCGCGCGGCCTCCGCGCGCAACGCGGCGAGCACCTCCGCCGCGTCGGGCAGGCCGGCCAGGTTCATGCGCTCGTGCGGATCGTCGGCGAGGTTGTACAGCTGGTCGGGATCGGCCGCGCAGTGCACGTACTTCCAGTCGCCGCGGCGAATCATCACGATCGGCGCGACCGCGCCTTCGGCGAGATATTCGCCGAGCGCGACGTCGTGCGCCGGCGCGCCGCGCAGCTGCGGCACGAGGCTCGCGCCGTCGACCGGGTCCGGCCAGCCGCCGGCCGGCGTCACACCGGCGAGGTCCACCAGCGTCGGTAGCAGGTCGAGGTGCGACACCGGCGTGCGCACGCGCGCCGCGTCGAAGCGCCGCGGCGCATGCACGATCAGCGGCACGCGGCAGCCGCCCTCGAAGAACGTCATCTTGTACCAGAGCCCGCGCTCGCCGAGCATGTCGCCGTGGTCGGACGTGACGATCACGATCGTGTCGTCGGCGAAGCCGCATTGCTCGAGCGCGGCGAGCACGCTGGCGAACTGCGCGTCGACGTACGAGGTCGCGCCGTAGTATGCGCGGCGGGCGGCGCGGATCTGCGCGTCGGTCGGCGGCGTACGGTCGTTCTCGCAGACGAAGCGCAGCCGCTGCGAATGCGGATCGCTCTGCTGGGCGTCGAGCCGCACCGCCGGCATGTCGATCTCGTCGTCGCGGTACAGGTCCCAGTATTCGCGCGTGATCGCATACGGATCGTGCGGATGCGTCAACGACACGACCATGCAGAACGGCCGTGCGTCGTGGCCGGCCGCACGCTCGCGCGCGACGTCGAACAGCTTCTGGCGGGCCGCGAACGTCACTTCGTCGTCGAAATCGAGCTGATTGGTGCGCACGCACGGCCCGGCGTCGAGCACCGAGCTCATGTTGTGATACCAGCTCGGCCGCTCGGTCGGGTGGTCCCAGTCGGGCACCCAGCCGAAGTCGGCCGGATAGATGTCGGTCGTGAGCCGCTCCTCGAAGCCGTGCAACTGGTCGGGGCCGCAGAAGTGCATTTTCCCGGACAGCATCGTCCGGTAACCGCCCGCGCGCAGGTAGTGCGCGAAGGTCAGCGTTTGCGCGGGCAATTCGGCGGCGTTATCGTAGGCGCCGATACGCGACGGCAGCTTGCCGGTCAGCAGCGAGAAGCGCGACGGCGCGCACAGCGGGCTCGCGCAGTACGCGGCGTCGAACACCACGCCTTGCGCGGCGAGCCGGTCGAGCGTCGGCGTGCGCGCGACGCGGTTGCCGTAGGCCGGCAACGCGAAAGGCGTGAGCTGGTCGGCCATCAGGATCAGGATGTTGGGAGTCGGGTTCGTCATCGGCGGTCGTGGGGAAATCGGTGTTCGAACGGAACGGCGCGACGCTGTTGCAGCGACGCAGCCGGCATGACGGACGCGGCTGCACGAAGTGCCGCGCGCTCGGGCCGCGACTGGCTAGAATCGCGACAGGCCGCGCGGCGCCGAGCCGTCCGATGCACTATCTCCCGCCCGAATCCGCGCGGGAAGACGTCCGGCTCTTATGGGGCCATTAGAGAGGCTTATGTCGAAATCCGAATCGTTACCGTCGATGCAGGCGCTGCGCGCGTTCGAATCGGCCGCGCGTCTGCAGAGCTTCACGGCCGCCGCGCGCGAGCTCGGCTCGACGCAGCCGGCCGTGAGCCAGCAGGTGTTCCAGCTGGAAGCGGAGCTGGGCGTGCCGCTGTTCGAGCGCAGCCCGCGCGGCGTCACGCTGACGAACGACGGCCAGTGCCTGTACAAAGCCGTGCGCGCGAGCCTCGAGACGCTGCGCGGCGCGACCGCGACGCTGCGCGCGCGCCGCGAGCACGGCGCGCTGACGATCGTCACCGACGTCGGTTTCGCGACCTACTGGCTGATGCCGCGCCTGGCCGGGCTGAAACGCGTGATGCCGGACGTCGACGTGCGCGTCGTCACGTCACAGGATTACGACGTGCAGCGCGATCACGCGGACATCGCGATCCTGTTCGGCGACGGCCACTGGCCGTCGTGCACGGCCGCGCGGCTCTTTCCCGAATCGGTCACGCCCGTCTGCGCGCCGGCGTTCCATGCGGCGCACGCGCACGTCGCGCGGCCCGAACATCTGCACGCGCTGCCGCTGCTGCACGTGCAGCCGACGCACCCGGAGCGCTGGCTGTCGTGGGCCGGCTGGTTCGACGCGCACGGCCTCGACGCGCCGGCCGCCGCGCGCGGCGTGACCTTCAACAGCTATGCGCTGGTGATCCACGCGGCGCTGCTCGGCGAAGGCGCCGCGCTCGGCTGGTCGCCGCTCGTCGACGAGCTGGTCGCGTCCGGGCAACTGGTGAAACTCGTCGACGCGCCGGTCGTCACGTCGCGCGGCTACTTCCTGGTGCGGCCGCCGCAACGGCCCGAGACCGACGCGACCCACGTGTTCCGGCGCTGGCTGCTCGACGCGTGCGCAACGGCGTGACGCGCCGCGCGCGATCGCGCATGGGCGCGGCGGCGCTGGCGCGCCGATACCAGCCACACGGCGGGTTGGTTCTATCCGCCGCGTAATCGTCCTGATTTACTTGAGCCTCCCGCTACCGCGACACGCGGCGCGAAGCCGCGCTGCGCCGCGGCTTCGCGCCCCATGACACCCGAGGAATCCCATGACCGCCGACTCACGCCCCGATCAATTCGTCCTGACGCTGTCGTGCCCGAGCGCGGCCGGCCAGGTCGCCGCCGTCGTCGGCTTTCTCGAGCGCCATCGCTGCTATGTCGACGCGCTGAACGTGTTCGACGACGATCTCAGCAACCACTTCTTCGTGCGCTGCGTGTTTCATCCGACCGACGAGACGCTGCAGATCGACGCGCTGCGCCACGAGTTCGGGCCGATCGCGGCCGCGCTCGCCGGCGACGGCGGCGACACGCAATGGGCGATTCACGACGTCAACGCGCGGCCCAAGGTGCTGATCATGGTGTCGAAGCTCGAGCACTGCCTCGCGGATCTGCTGTTCCGCTGGCGGATGGGCGAGCTGAAGATGGACATCGTCGGCATCGTGTCGAACCATCCCGACTTCGAGCCGCTCGCCGCGCAGCACGGGCTGCCGTTCCGCCATTTCCCGATCACGGCAGATACGAAGGCGCAGCAGGAAGCGCAGTGGCTCGACTTCTTCGAATCGAGCGGCGCGGAACTCGTGATCCTCGCGCGCTACATGCAGGTGCTGTCGCAGGAGACCAGCGCGAAGCTCGCGAATCGCGCGATCAACATCCATCACTCGTTCCTGCCCGGCTTCAAGGGAGCGAAGCCGTATCACCAGGCGCATGCGCGCGGCGTGAAGCTGATCGGCGCCACCGCGCACTTCGTGACCGACGATCTCGACGAAGGCCCGATCATCGAGCAGGTCGTCGAGCGCGTCGATCATGCGCTGCGGCCGGAGCAGTTGCTGGCGGTGGGCCGCGACGTCGAATCCCTCACGCTCGCGCGCGCGGTGAAGGCGTTCATCGAGCGGCGCGTGTTCCTGAACGGCGACCGGACGGTGGTGTTTCCGTAAGCGCGCGCCGACGGTCCCGCTCGGACGCGGGCTGCGCGCAAAAAAATCGACCGGCAAAAGCCGGTCGATTTTTTTTGTCACGTGCACTTCGGTGAAGCGCGCGACGCGTGTCGCGCGCGGTGACTCATTTCACCCAGGCGAAGTAATACGACAACCCGATCGCGAGCGCCGCGCCGACCAGCGACGCATACGGCATCAGGTTCAGCCACATCGCACGCTGCGGCACTTCGAGCTCCATGTCGCGCTGCATCTGGGTGGGGAAGCAGCCGCGATCCTGCCAGTAGTGGCGATACAGGAACACCGGCACGATCAGCAGCATCGCGATCAGCCCGTTGCGCAGCGTCCCGTCGCCCTGCAGGTTCGCACCGGCGCCGACGTAGACGAGATTCGCATAGCCGCAGATCGCGCCGCCGACGAGCAGCCAGGTCGGGCAGCGGAACGGCCGCTCCCAGTTGCCGCGATCCAGCCGGTGGATCCAGCCCGACTGCAGATTCAGGAACACGAACAACATGTAGCAGACGTTCGAGATCGACAGCACCGTCATGTAGTCCGACATCATCAGCAGCACGAGATTGAAGCCGAGATCGGTCCACATCGCGCGCGTGGGCGACCCGTGCTCGTTCACGTGCGACAGGTACTTCGGCAGCCAGCCGTCGACCGATGCCTGATACAGTGTGCGCGACGAGCCCATCATCGACGTCATCACGATCAGCAGGATCGACAGCATCAGCATCACGACGACCGCATTCGCGACCCACACGCCGCCGCCGACGATCTTCGCCATCGCCGCCGCGACGCCGGTGCCGTCGCCGATCGCCGGATCGAGCAGCGCCTGCGTGCCGAGCGCGCCCTGGAACGCCATCGGCACCAGCGTCATCACGACCAGGCACAATGCGCCCGACCAGAAGATCGCCTTCGCGGTGTCGCGGCGCGGATCGCGGAACTCGCGCGTATAGCAGACGGCCGTCTCGAACCCATACGACGCCCAGCCGGCCATGAACATCGCGCCGAGCGCCATCGTGACGCCCTGCCCGTTCCACGTGCCGAACGTCGCGGCCGTGACGTTGCCGTTCGCGTCGTGACCGAGCGGCAGCAGCGGGAGCAGATGCGACATCGGCACGTCGCCGGTGACGAACGGCACGATGCCGACGATCAACAGCGGCGTGAGCGACGCGATGCCGAGGATGCGCTGCGTGCGCGCCGCCTTCGATGCGCCGCTGTGCTGGAGCTTGAACGTGATGAGGAGAAGAATCGTCGCGATGATGAACGTCGCGTTGATTCGCAGGGAGAGGCCGGGCTTGATGAAACCGAGATCGGCGACCTTGAGCTGCCAGTGCAGCACCGCCGCGTCGGCGGGAAAGAGACTCGTGAGCGCGTAGCTCGCCGCGAGGCCGCAGCCGAGCGCGAGCATCGGCGACCACGCGAGCCAGTTGCACCACACTGAAACCGGGGCAATCAGCTTGCTGTAACGGACCCAACCAATCGCGCCGTACACCGACGCGCCGCCCGATTTATGAGGAAATAGCCCCGAAATTTCCGCATAAGTCGCGCTTTGAATCAGCCCCATCGCGATCGCGGCGATCCAGATCGCCCACGCGGGCTGGCCGATCGTCGTGCATACGCCGCCGATCGTGAACAGCACGCCAGCCGGCACGCCGCTCGTCACCCAGAATGCGTCTTTCCATGTCAGGCCACGCTGCAGCGTGTGGCCCGTCGAATCATGTGAGATGGTTGTCTCGACATCGCTGGTGCGATTCGCACGCAGTCCTGCTTGACTCATCCAGTTCCTCCTCTCGATCAGTGTTGGCGCTTTAGCGTTTACGCTGGTTCGATGCAAAGCAGATGACTCCGCACGAGCGCCGTAGTGTAACAACTTGCGGGGTTTTTTGCAGAATCAGCAAAAGAAAGCCGGGATATGGACGCATGGATTCACGATTGTTTCGGATTCCTGCTAGCCATTCCCGGCGTGTCGTCGTGACGATTCGCGGGACGAACCGTCGTGTGCTTATTGCGGCTTATTGCGCGCCTTCGGTCCACGCATTCACGCGGTCCGCATGCGCTGCGATCCATGCGTCGGCGGCCGCATCCGGCTTCGAGCCGTTCTGGATCGCCAGCATCACGCTGTCGATCTCGCCCGGCTTCCACTGGAACTTCTTCAGGAACGCGACGACCGGCTTCGCCTTCGTTTCGAGCTGCGGATTGACGACGCTGTCGACGTGCTCCGCGCCGCCGAACACCTTCTTCGGATCGTCGAGGAAGCGCAGCTTCCACTTCGCGAACATCCAGTGCGGTGCCCAGCCGGTCACGATCACCGGTTTGTTCGCACCGACCGAGCGCGACAGCTCGGCCGTCATCGCGCTACCCGAGCTCGGCATCAGCGTGTAGCTGAGCCCGTAGCTCTTGATCGCCTCGTCGGTCTTGCGCATCACGCCCGCACCCGCGTCGATACCGACGATGCGGCCGCCGAAGCTGCTCTTCTCGGCGTTGAGATCGTCGATGCTCTTCGCCTTCACGTAGTCGGGCACGATCAGGCCGATCTTCGCGTCCGGAAAGTTCACGCCGAGGTCGACGACCTTCGTCTTGTATTCGCTCCAGTAGGAGCCGTGCGTGACGGGCAGCCACGCCGACAGCGTCGCGTCGAGGTCGCCGCGCGCCACGCCTTGCCACATGATCCCGGCGGCGACCGGCACCAGCTGCACGTGGTAGCCGAGTTTCTTCTCGATCACGCGGGCCGCGACGTTCGACGTCGCGACGCTGTCGTCCCAGCCTTCTACGTAACCGATTTTCAGCGTCGGCTTCGTATCCGCGATTGCCGACGCGCTCAGCGTCACCATCGCCGACACTGCGCCGGCCCACAGCAGTTTCCCGAACAGCTTCATGGTCGATCTCCTTGATATGCGCTCACCGCGCGTTGCCTCTCTAGGTTCTTCAACCACAAATCCACGGTATCGCTATTTTGCGACGGATGCTTGTCCGCACGCGACGCGCACGGACGGCCGACGATGCGTTGCGCGCTATTTGTCGATGACGAGATCCGACAGCGGCTTGCTGCAGCAGAGCAGCACCATGCCCTGATCGATCTCGCGCTGGCGGATGCCGCCGTTGTGCTTCATCTCGACCTGCCCCGACACGAGCTTCACCTTGCAGGTGCCGCACATGCCCTGCGTGCACGATGCCGGCAGCCGCACGCCAGACTGGCGCGCCGCGTCGAGCACGTGCTGCTCGGAGCCGCACGAGATCTCGCGGTTGCTCTTCGCGAAGCTGACGGTGTACTGCTTCGTCGCGACGTCGCCGCCGTCGGCCGCGGGCACGAGTTCGGCGAGCACGTCGTCGCTCGCGGTCTGCGCGAGCGTTTCGAACGAGAAGCTCTCCTCGTGATACTGCTTGCGGTCGAAGCCGGCCTCGTCGAGCAGGTCGCGCACGGCCTTCATGTACGGCGCCGGCCCGCACGTGAAGATCTCGCGCTCCATGAAGTCCGGCGCGATCAGCTTCAGCAGCGGCAGCGTCAGGAAACCCGTGACGCCCGGCCAGTTGGTGCGCGCGCCGACGCGCTCGACGACGAACGACGTGCGGAAGTTCGTGTGGTTCGATGCGATCAGGTCCAGCTCGCGCGCGAAGATGATGTCGTCCGGCGTGCGCGCGCTGTGTACGAACATGATGTCGCGATCCTCGGCGAGATCGTGGTGCGCGCGGCTCATCGACATCAGCGGCGTGATGCCCGAGCCGGCCGACAGGAACAGATACTTGCGCGCCGGATGCCGCGCGCAGGTGAATTCGCCGGCCGGGCCGAGCACGCGCACCGGCGCGCCCGGCTGCAGGTTGTCGTGCAGCCAGTTCGACACCTTGCCGCCCGGCACCCGCTTGACCGTGATCGAAATCGTGTGCGGCCGCGCGGGCGACGACGAGATCGTATAGCAGCGATTGATCGTCTCGCCGTCGATGTCGAGCTCGAGCGTGATGAACTGCCCGGGCTCGAACGAGAACGTACGGCCCTGCGGCGAACGGAAGAAGAAGCTCTTCACGTCATGCGTTTCCTGCCGCACGTGGCAGCACACCAGCGTTTCCTCGACGTCGCTCGTCCAGCGCTCCGGCAGCGCGTTCCAGAACGCCGGGTGCGTGACCCGGCTGTCCACCGGCTCGAAATTGGCCGCATCTCGCATCATGTCTTGCTCCGCTTGTCCGCTGCTGGATACTATGCGCCGATCTTTTCGGCGAGCCGGGCGATGTACCAGGCCGAGAATTTTTCGACGAGGCCTTCCGTGTACGGCGAATACGGGCCGGGCTCGTACGCGCTGCTGCTCGCGCCGCGCTGCGAGAATTCGACGAGCGCGCGATCCTGGTCGTTGGTCGCATTCCACACGGCCGTGAGGTTCTTCACGTCGTAGTCGATGCCTTCCTTCGCGTCCTTGTGCACGAGCCACTTGGTACGCACGAGCGTCTTGCCGGCCGACAGCGGAATCACCGAGAAGCTGACGATGTGGTCGCTCATGAAGTGATGCCACGAATTCGGCTGCGTCCAGAACGACAGGCCGCCGAGGTCGGCCTGTTCGAACTTGCCGAGCAGCTTCTTCGACGCGACTTTCGCGTCGAGCGTCTGCGATTCGCCGCTGCGGTCGAGCGGCAGGCGCTGCGTGCGGAAACCGGTCACGTCGAGCAGCTTCTCGATCTCGGCGGACGGCAGGCCCATCTCGGCCCATTCCTTGCCGCGGCGCACGCAGGTTTCCGCGAACGCGTCCATGCCTTCGGCGTTCGCGTCGGAGCGCTGGTAGCCGAAGCCGTATTCGTACAGCGAGATCGTCAGCTCCGGATGGTTCGCGACGCAGTGATAGCACTCGCGGTTGTTCTCCATCGTGAGCTTCCAGTTGCCTTCCTCGATGATGTCGACCTGTGCGGCGATCTTCGCGTTCGGCAGATCGTGCGGCAGCATGTACGGCTCCATCTGCGCGCGCAGCTGCGCGAAGTCGGCCGGCGGCTCGTCGGCGAGGCACACGAAGATCAGGCCCGCGAGGTTCTGCACGTGCACCGACTTCAGGCTGTGCTTGCAGCGGTCGAACTGCTCGCCCATGTGCTCGGCGAACATCAGCTGCCCGGTCAGGTTGTAGGTCCAGCTGTGGTACGGGCACACGATGTTGCCCACCGAACCCTTGTCCTCGTTGCACAGGCGCGCACCGCGGTGGCGGCACACGTTGTGGAACGCGCGGATCTCCATGTCGTCGTCGCGCACGATCAGGATCGAGTCGCTGCCCAGCTCGACGGTCACGTAGTCGCCCGGCTCCGGGACGTCAGGCTCGACCGCGACCTGGATCCAGTGCTGGCGGAAGATTGCCTCCATGTCGAGCGCGAAAATTTCCTCGCTCGTATAGAACGGTGCCTCGAGGCTGTAGCCTGCCTTGCGTCGTTCGATCAGTGCGCGAATGTCTGCCGATACTTTCATCGTTTGCTCCGGATTCCTTGCATCCCTGGGTGGTTGCCGACAGGCCCCAAAAATCAGTAGTCGATGAGCTGATGCTCGCGCAAATACGCGAGGATCACTTGTGCTTTTTCGACTGAACTCCCTTCATTTACGACGTTCCCGCCGCGGCTTTCGGTCGTCGTCGCGGACAGCATCCGCGCGTGCCCGGAGCGCTTCTCGGCGGCGACCAGTTTTACGGGTTTACGCTCGACCGGACCGACCTTCCACGCGGCCGCCTCGGCATCCGCGCCGCTCGACGCGAGCGCCGGCCGGATCGCGCCGGCCCGCAGCCGCGCATACGCGTAGCGCGGCTGCGCGTTCGCGAGCGGATGCACCGCGACGACCGCCGGCAGCGCCGTGTCGACCCGGCGCCGCAGCCCCTTCGGCAAGAATTGCCGGACCGCCGCGCGGCCGGCGTCCACCGTCACGTCGACGGCCGCACCGACCAGCGGGTAGCCGAGCGTCGCGGCGACGCGGTACGGCAGCATGCCGGTGTCGTACGCGCCTTCAGCGCGGGTGCCGGTCAGCACGAGGTCGTAGCCTTCGACGCGGGCCGCGAGCGCGTGCGCGGCGTCGTCGCCGTCGCGGCACGCGAGCACCTCGACCTCGCGCGCGCCGAGCGCGAGGTATTCGGCGAGCGCCTGATTGGCGGGGTCGCCCGCATGGACGACGTCGAGCTGCGCGCGGTGCCGCTCGGCGAGCTGGCGGCCAAGCTCGAGCGCGGCCGCGTCGTTGCGGCTGTATCGTGCGGTGCCGCTGACCGGATGCCGGCCCACGGACACGAGCACCGCGATGCGTTGCAACTGGCGGGGGGCGTTCATGCTGCGACTCCTTCCGTTTCACGGGCGCCGACCGCGGCCGGCGATTGTCCACGCGCAGCGCGCGCGGCCTGCACCTGTTCGATCAGCGCCGAGATCGTCGCCTGCGCGTCGCCCACGACCGTCAGGTTCGCGCGCTTCGCGATCGGCGCGCTGCCGTCGAGGTTGACCGCGATCACATGGCGGCAGTCCTTGATCCCCTGCAGATGCTGCACCGCGCCGGAGATGCCGAACGCGATGTACACGCTCGCCTCGACCGTCTTGCCGGTCGCGCCCACCTGCTTGTCGCGCGTGAAATGGCCGTTGTCGACCGCGACGCGGCTCGCGCCGATCGCCGCGCCGAACACGCCGGCAAGCCGCTCGAACGCGGCGATGTCGGACACGCCGTTGCCGGCCGACACGATGAAGTCGGCTTCCTCCAGCGCGACTTGCGCCGCGTCGATTTCGTCGAGGCCGAGGTCGCGATAGGCGTCGGCCGCACCGGCCGCGCCGGCCGCGTCGCCGGTCGGATGAATGAAGTCCGCAGCCAGGCGCTCGCCGGCGCCGACGAACGGCAGCTTCGGCTCCACCGCGTTCGGCGCGAGCAGGATCACGTCGGGCAGGTCACGGGTGGCGAACGCGCGGCCCGCGTGCGCATACGCGCCGACGTGCTTCGCGTCGATCTCGACCACATGGGTCGCGACGCTCGCGCCGGCCGCCGCCGCGTAGCGCCGGCCGAGATCGCCGTCGCCCGTCGCGTTGTCGGGCATCAGCACGTGCTTCGGCGCGAGCGCGGCCGCACAGGCCTGCAACGCCTGCAATTCGCTTTCGGGCGCGAACGCGCGACGGTCGAAGCCGGTCAGCTCGACCAGCTTGTCGACGCCGAGCGCGGCCGCGTCGTCTTTCAGTTCGCCGAACGCCAGCAGCGCGACTTCCGTCTGCGCGTCGGCGAGCACCGCGGCGGCGGCGATCGCTTGCCGCGCGTGGTCGTCGAGCGCGCCGCGCTCGGTGTGCGCGACCACCAGCATCACGTGCTTCGGGTCCTGCACCGCGCGGCGCGGCTTCGCGGCCGCGCCGCCATGACCGTGCGCGGACCACTGCGCGGCGCTCGCGTCGGCGCTGCCTTCCTCGCCGAGCGTGATGCGCTTCAGGCCGGCAGCCGTGATGATGAACGGCCGGCGCGGATCGATTCGTTTGATCGGGTTCATCGATTCACTCCAGCGAGGCGGCAACGAGTTCGGCTACGTCGAGCACATCGGGGCGCGGGCCCACGACGCCTTCGAGCATCGCCGTGCAGTTCGGGCAGCCGACCGCGACCACGTCCGCACCGATCGCGCGCGCGTCGGCGATGCGGATGTCGGGAATGCGCTGCTTGCCCGGGATGTCGGTCAGCGGCGCACCGCCGCCACCGCCGCAGCAGCGCCCGCGCATGCCGTTGCGCTCCATCTCGACGACCTGGATGCCGATCTTCTTCAGCAGCTTGCGCGGCGACTCCGTCTCGCCGTTGTAGCGGCCGAGATAGCACGGATCGTGGTACGTGGTGCGCTTCTCGCGCAGCGCATCGACGGCCTTCGGCGCGATCTTGCCGCTGTCGGCCAGCTCCGCGAGGTAGGTCGTGTGATGCTTGACCGTCACGCGCAGCCCGAGCGCGCGATACTCGTTGCGCAGGCTGTGCATCACGTGCGGATCGGCCGTGACGATCTGCTGGTACGACAGCGCGCCGAGCGTGCCGATCAGACGCTTCGCCATCTGCTGGAACGTCGCTTCGTCGCCGAGGCGGCGCGCCACGTCGCCCGTGTCGGTCTCGGCGCCGCCGAGCACCGCGTAGTCGACGCCCGCCTTGTTCAGCACCTTGATGAACGCACGCAGCGTGCGCTGGTAGCGCATGTCGAACGCGCCTTCACCCGCGACGATCAGCACGTCGACCGGCTTGCCCGCTTGCGCGATCGGCGCGTTCAGGTCGACCGACCAGTCGTAGCGCGCGGCCGTGTCGTAGCCGCCCATCGTGCCCGTCTCGCGCAGGTTCGCGAGCACCTCCTGGCCCTTGCCCGGCACCGTGCCGTGCACCAGCGTGCGGTTGCGGCGCAGGTCGACGATCGCGTCGACGTGCTCGATCAGCATCGGGCACTCCTGCACGCATGCACGGCAGGTCGTGCACGACCACAGCGTCTGCTCTTCGATCAGGCCCGACACGATCGGGCCGTTCGGCTCGCCGCGATGCTGGCCGACCGGGATGCCCGGGTACGGGCTGCCCGCATACGCGGCATCGGTGCCGCCGGCCATCCCGACGACCAGATCCTGGATCAGCTTCTTCGGGTTCAGCGGCTGGCCCGACGCGAACGCGGGGCACGCGGCTTCGCACTTGCCGCACTGCACGCATGCGTCGAAGCTCAGCAGCTGGTTCCAGCGGAATTCGACCGGCTTCGCGACGCCGTACTCGTCGTGTTCGATATCGGGCAGCTTCAGCGCGGTCGGCGGCGTCGCGGTGCCGTTGCCGGTGAACGATTCACGGGTGGCCGCGAAACGTTCCTGACGCGGGTGAAACGCGAGGTGCAGCAGCCCGGCGATCGCATGCTTCATCGGGCCGCCCTTCGCGGCGCCGACCGTCATCGTGAACGCGCCGGCCGCGATCAGCAGCGCGCAGAGCAAGGCGAACGCGCCCGACATCGCGCCGGTCGGCACGACCATGAACAGCACGAGGCCGAGCGCGAACGAACCGAGCATCCACGGCAGCGTGTTCCACGGGCCGCGCGACAGCCGGGCCGGCACGTTCTTCGCCGCACGACGGCGCCACACGAACACCGCGCCGACCAGCATCGCGAGCGCCGCGACGAAGATCAGCCGGTCGAGCCACGGCGAATAGATCGCGAGGCCGTAGTTGACGAACACCAGCGCGAGCGCGGCGATCGCGCCGCCCGCGGTCGCGACGTGGGTCTTCGCGATGTACGGATCGCGGGCGACCACGTGGTGCAGGTCGACGAAGTAGCGCTTCGGAATCGCGAACAGGTTCGCGACGCCGAACGAGCCGGGCGCCGTCGCGCGCCCGAGACGCCAGTAGGACGAGCGCTTCGCGACCGCGAACACGAGCCCCGCCACCGACAGCCACAGCAGTGCTGTAATGAGGAAAGCCGGATTCATCTTCAGAAATCCTTGACGAGACGCAGCGAGTCGTAGATCGCCCCGTGGACGTTGTGCATCGAGATGCAGTCGCCGACACGGAACAGCAGGAAGCGGCCGTTGCCCAGCTCTTCCGACAGGCACGGTTGCGGCTCGGCCGCGAACAGCGTGTGCGGATCGATCTGGCCGCGGTTCACCGACTCCGGCTTGAGCTTCCAGTACAGCTCGTCGTTGGGCGCCGAACCGTTCTCGATCACGACCTGGTCGACCGCGCGCTCTTCGAGTTCTTCCGTGTATTCATTGCGCAGCACGGCGATCTTCTTGCCGTCTTCCTCGTACACGCGGTCGAGCATCGTGTTCGGCGTCGGGATCACGCCGAGCGCGTACAGGCGCCGATAGAAGATCGGGAACGTCGTGCCGCCGCAGTCGTCGGCCACCTTCACGTCGGGCGTGACGACCTCGACCTTCGAGCCGCGGCTCGCCATGAAGTCGGCGACGCCCGCGCCCGCATGCGTGCTCACGCCGTCGAACAGCAGCACGTTCTGCTTCGGCTCGACCTTGCCGGTCAGGATGTCCCACGAGCTGACCGCCAGCCCTTCGGCGACGCCCCACGCCGGCACCTGCCACGTGAAGCTCGAGCCGCCCGTCGCGAGCACGACGATGTCCGGCTTCTCGGCCATGATCATCTTCTCGTCGGCAGCGACGCCCAGACGCCGGTCGACGCCCAGCCGCTTCGTTTCCATGTCGAACCAGCGGATGATCCCCGACATCTGCTCGCGCTGCGGCGCCTTCGCCGCGATCATCACCTGGCCGCCGACCTCGGCGTTCTTCTCGAACAGCACGACGTCATGGCCGCGCAGCTTCGCGACGCGCGCGGCCTCGAGCCCGGCCGGGCCCGCGCCGACCACGACGACCTTGCGCTTCGGGCCGCGCGATTTCTCGATGATGTGCGGCATCGTCGCTTCGCGCGAGGTGGCCGCGTTCTGGATGCACAGCACGTCGAGGCCGTTGTACTGGCGGTCGATGCAGTAGTTCGCGCCGACGCATTGCTTGATTTCGTCCTCGCGGCCGTCGCGGATCTTGATCACCATGTGCGGATCGGCGATCTGCGCGCGCGTCATGCCGACCAGGTCGATCATCCCGTTCGCGAGCAGGCGCTCGGCCTGGCCCGCATCGCGGATGCTCTGCGCGTGCATGACCGGGATCTTCACGACCGACTTGATGCCGGCCGCGAGATGCACGAACGGCTCCGGCGGCAGCGCCATCGGCGGCATGCAGTTCGCGATCGTGTTGTGCGTGTCGCCGCCCGAGCCGACCACGCTCAGGTAGTCGATCAGGCCCGTCTCGGACATCGCCTGCGCGATTTCCTTCAGTGCTTCGTGATCGAGGCCATCTTCGTGGAATTCGTCGCCGCACATGCGCAGCCCGACGCAGAAGTCCTTGCCCACCGCCTCGCGCACGGCCGTCAGCACTTCGATGCCGAAACGCAGACGGTTCTCGAGGCTGCCGCCCCATTCGTCGGTGCGATGGTTCGAGCGCTTGCTCCAGAACTGGTCGATCAGATGCTGGTGCGCCGCCGAGATCTCAATGCCGTCCATGCCGGCCGCCTTCACGCGCTTCGCGGCCGCCGCGAAATCGCCGATGATGCGGCGGATTTCCTCGATCTCGATGATCTTCGCGTTGCCGCGGTGCACCGGCTCGCGCACGCCCGACGGCGACATCAGATGCGGCCAGTGCTCGCCGTGGAACGACGAGCGGCGGCCCATGTGCGTCGCCTGGATCATGATCTTCGCGCCGTGCTTGTGCATCGTGTCGGCCAGCCGCGTGAGCGGATCGATGATCTTGTCGTTCGACAGGTTCACCGACTTCCACCAGCCCTGCGGGCTGTCGATCGACACGGGGCTCGAGCCGCCGCAGATCGCGAGGCCGACGCCGCCCTTGGCCTTCTCCTCGTAGTAGCGGATGTAGCGGTCGCCCGGCAGGCCGCCCGGCTCGGCATACACCTCCGCGTGCGCGGTGCTGACGATCCGGTTGCGCAGCGTCAGCTGGTTCAGCTGCATGGGTTTGAACAGGTGGGGATAACGCATCGCTGGCGACCTCTGGCGTTCGAATGTCTCGTATTGCGGGTGTTGTGGTGTTGCTGGGCGGCTTCAGTGCGTCAGTGGGCGATCGGCGACACTTCGAAGACGCAGTGATCGTGGTGCTCGGCCGCACACTG
Organism: Burkholderia sp. WP42; assembly: GCF_000745665.1. Classification (NCBI taxonomy): domain Bacteria; kingdom Pseudomonadati; phylum Pseudomonadota; class Betaproteobacteria; order Burkholderiales; family Burkholderiaceae; genus Burkholderia; species Burkholderia sp. WP42. Next base: position 151,399 of record NZ_KN050726.1, read on the forward strand.
CACTTCCTTCGACTGCGCGCGCGGCGCACCCTGGCCTTCCGGCGTCGTGTCGTTGACCCAGTCCATCGCGCCGGCGAACCAGCCCGCGAACATGTAGCAGAGCTTGCCTTCCTTCTCCGGCTGCTGGAGCACGAACGACGAGTGGCGCAGCTCGATCTTCGCGCGTGCGCTGGCCGGATCGGCTTCGATGATCGAGAACAGGCCCCAGCCGCGTTGCGACAGGCGCTTCAGGTAATGCTCGAACACGGCCATGCCGGTCAGCCCGTGCAGCTTCGCTTCCTTGTCGCACCAGTGGTAGGCGGACTTGTAGCCGGCCTTGTAGAGAATCTGCGCATACGCTTCGACGCCGAGCGCTTCCTCGACCGCGACGTGGTTGTTCGTGAAGAAGTGACGCGGCACGTACAGCATCGGCAGCGCGTCGGTGGTCCAGACGCCGGTATCGGGATCGACGTTGATCGGCAGTTGCGGTTGCATCGTGGTGGCTCCGTGAGGAAAAACGCCGCGCGGCTCGGGCGCAGGCGCGATATCGTCCGCGCGCCAGCGCGCGACGCGCCGGCACGGCCGGATTCTTGTGGTGTTGAATCGCTGGGGCGGTTCGGCTCGGTTCGGTTCGTGCGTGCGCTTACGCGCCCCACACGTCCTTGAACACGCGCACCCAGTTCTCGCCCATGATCTTGCGGATGCGCGACTCCTTCCAGCCGTGGCGCTCCATCGCCGCGGTCAGGTTCGGGAATTCGCCGATCGTGCGGATGCCTTCGGGGTTGATCACCTTGCCGAAGTTCGTCAGCTGGCGATAGCGGCCCTTGTCGTGCGTCAGCATGTCGAAGAATTCCTTCGCGTAGTCCTGCGTGAAGTCGGTGCCGATGCCGACCGCGTCTTCGCCGATCAGGTTCACGACGTATTCGATCGCCTCGATGTAGTCGTCGATGTTCGCTTCGATCCCGCGCTTCAGGAACGGCGCGAACATCGTCACGCCGACGAAGCCGCCGGCGTCGGCGATCTCCTTGAGCTGCGCGTCGCTCTTGTTGCGCGGATGCTCTTTCAGGCCCGACGGCAGGCAGTGCGAATAGCACACCGGCTTCTTCGAGAACGCGATCGCTTCCGACGACGTGTTGCCGCCCACGTGCGACAGGTCGACCATGATGCCGACGCGGTTCATTTCCGTGATCACTTCGCGGCCGAAGTCGGACAGGCCGCCGTCGCGCTCGTAGCAGCCGGTGCCGACCAGGTTCTGCGTGTTGTAGCAAAGCTGCACGACGCGCACGCCCATGTCGGCGAACGCCTCGATGTAGCCGATGTTGTCCTCGAACGCATGCGCGTTCTGGAAGCCGAGGATGATGCCGGTCTTGCCTTCCTGCTTCGCGCGGAAGATGTCGTCGGTGGTGCGCACCAGCGTCAGCAGCTCGCCGTTGTCGCGGATCTTCTTCTTCATCACGCCGATGTTGTCGACGGTCTTGGTGAAGTTCTCCCACACCGATACCGTGCAGTTCGCGGCGGTGATGCCGCCGCGGCGCATGTCTTCGAACACCGGCTTCTCGAACTTCGAGATGTTCAATCCATCGATGATGATGCTGTCCTGATGCAGCGTGCTCATATCTGCCTCTCGCTCTAGTCTCTGCGTGTGTGGGGTCGTCGATCAGTAAATCGGGAAGCGCTCGCAAAGCGCGAAAATCTCGCGGCGCACGCGTTGCTCGGTCGCGTGGTCGCCGTCCGGATTCGCGCGCAGCGCGTCGAACACTTCGAGAATCAGGCGGCCGATCTCGCGGAACTCGGCCACGCCGAAGCCGCGCGTCGTGCCGGCCGGCGTGCCGAGGCGGATGCCCGACGTGACGGTCGGCTTCTCGGTGTCGAACGGAATGCCGTTCTTGTTGCAGGTGATGCCCGCGCGCTCGAGCGCCTGCTCGACCGGCGCGCCCTTCAGCCCCTTCGGGCGCAGGTCGACCAGCAGCAGGTGGTTGTCGGTGCCGCCGGTGACGAGATCGACGCCGCCTGCCTTGAGCACGTCGCCGAGCGCCTGCGCGTTCGCGAGCACGCGGTCGATGTAGGTCTTGAAGTCGGCATGCAGCACTTCGCCGAACGCGACGGCCTTGCCGGCGATCACGTGCATCAGCGGGCCGCCCTGGATGCCCGGGAAAATCGCCGAGTTGATCTGCTTCTCGTACTCCGCCTTCATCAGGATCACGCCGCCGCGCGGGCCGCGCAGCGTCTTGTGCGTGGTCGACGTGACGACGTGCGCGTGCTCGACCGGGTTCGCATGGCGACCGGCCGCGATCACGCCCGCGATGTGCGCCATGTCGACCATCAGCTTCGCGCCGACGCTGTCGGCGATCGCGCGGAAGCGCGCGAAGTCGAGCGCGCGCGGATAAGCGGAGAAGCCGGCGATGAGCAGCGTCGGCTTGTGCTGGTGGGCGAGCTCCTCGACCTGGTCGTAGTCGATGCGCATCGTGTCGCGGTTCACGCCGTACTGCACCGCGTTGAACCACTTGCCCGACAGCGCCGGCTTCGCGCCGTGCGTGAGGTGGCCGCCGGCGTCGAGCGACATGCCGAGCACCGTGTCGCCCGGCTTCGCGAGCGCGAGCATCACCGAGCCGTTCGCCTGCGCACCCGAATGCGGCTGCACGTTCGCATAGCCGGCGTTGAAGATCTGCTTCACACGCTCGATCGCGAGCGCCTCGATTTCATCGGCGAATTCGCAGCCGCCGTAATAGCGCTTGCCCGGATAGCCTTCCGCATACTTGTTGGTCAGCACCGAACCCTGCGCTTCCAGCACGGCGCGCGACACGATGTTTTCCGACGCGATCAGCTCGACCTGCGACTGCTGGCGCTCGAGCTCCTTCAGGATGGCGCTGCGCACCGGGGCGTCGCGCTCGGCGAGGGGCTGCGAGAAGAAAGGCTGGGTGTTCGACATAGTGCGTCCGTGACGAAGAATGAAGGGCGTGTAACCGAAGCTCGAGGCCCGCCGTACCTGGGTTTCCAGCGCTTCCAGTGCAAGGCTGCCGACGGCTCTATTCTTGTCGTTCGGATTTTCGGCGGATTGATGAATTTAGACGCGTTCTTTGCCTTTTCCGCCATGCGCGTCCGTTTTGCACAAGTGACCGATCGTGCTTTTCGAAGCGCCGCTGCGCGCGGCGTCGTGCGCTGCGTTCGTGCGCAAGCACTTCGCCGGTGCCGCCGCTGCGCGCGCGGGGTGCAGCGCATCACGCTTACGGTGCAGTGCAATATCGGCCGGACGGCCAGACAACGTATGGAGCTAGGGTTTAGCCGTATGGCACGCTTGTTGCGCTGGCTCACACAATACGGCAGCCCGATCCGTGCCACTCGGGCCCATAGCTATTAGAGATTCAAGGAACGCTCCCCATGTCGCCCGACCGCACAGCGTCGCTGTCTCACTTCGCGTTCATGCCCCTGCCGAACTTCACGATGATCGCGTTCACGAATGCGATCGAGGTGCTTCGGATGGCGAACTATCTGAGCGGCCAGCCGCTCTACCGCTGGTCGGTGATCAGCCCGGAGGGCGGACCGGTGACGGCCAGCAACGGGCTCACGGTCGACACGGGGCCGGCCGATTGCGTCGGGCTGCCCGATATCGTCTTCGTGTGCGGCGGCGTCGACGTGCAGCGCGCGACCACGCCCGACCATCTGTCGACGCTGCGCCGTTTCGCGCGCTCGGGCGTCGCGCTCGGCAGCCTGTGCACGGGCACCTATGCGCTCGCGAAGTCGGGGCTGCTCGCGGGCTACGCGTGCGCGATCCACTGGGAGAACATGTCGGCGCTGAAGGAGGAGTTTCCGGACACGCGCTTCCTGAAGGAGCTGTTCGTCATCGACCGCGATCGCATCACCTGCACGGGCGGCGTCGCGCCGCTCGACATGATGCTGAACCTGATCGCCGCACGCGTGGGCACCGCGCGCGTCACGCAGATCGCCGAGCAGTTCATCGTCGAACACGTGCGCGACACGAGCGCGCAGCAGCGGATGCCGCTCGTCGCACGGCTCGGCTCGGCGAACAAGTCGCTGTTCGAAGTGATCGCGCTGATGGAGAACAACATCGAGGAGCCGCTGTCGCGCGAGGAGCTCGCGCGGCTCGCGAACATGTCGCAGCGGCAGTTGCAGCGGCTGTTCCGCGAGCACCTCGGGATGACGCCCACCCACTATTACCTGACGCTGCGGCTGCGCCGCGCACGCGAGCTGCTGTTGCAGACCGACATGTCGATCATGCACATCACGATGGCGTGCGGGTTCCAGTCGGCGTGCCATTTCAGCAAGAGCTATCGCGACGCGTTCGGCGTCGCGCCGACGCGCGAGCGCCGCAAGCAGGTGGCGCCGCTCGCGCAGGGCGCAGCGGCGGCGGCCGCGCCGATGTTTCCGGTGCATGCGCTCCATGCGTGACGCCGGCGCCGACTGCGGCGCGAGCGTTGCAATCACGAAAGCGGCCCAATGGCCGCTTTTCTTTTGCGCTGACGATTTCGGCGCGTGCGTTTCGGCGAGCGTGTCAGGTGGCTGCATCGCGCGCCGCGTACACGATCCTCGAATGTGCATTCGCGCGCGTTCGGCTTCAGCAACCTCGCCGCTCGGCAGCGGAAAACGTGACGCCGTACCGACCCGCCAGCGGGAACGAGACTTGCGCAGGACGCCCGGTTCCCGAACCGATGCAGCGGAGCGGAATCGCCCGCGAAACATTGGCGATTGGGGCGGGATTGAATGCGGCGGTTGCCGTTGCTAATCTTTCTTCAGCGCCGGCCGCGCCCGGCCGGAGGCCACGCATGAAGCGATATGCGGCGATCGCGCAAATGGTCGCCAACTCGATCCGGTACGGTGATTTCTCCCATGTCGCGCGCGTCGCGACTGAGCCGTCCGCATGCGGCGCGCGTCGTGTAAATCCTGCTACCGCGCGGCGCGGCTTCTACATGTGCGAAAGCGAGCCGCCGACCGCCGCATGTGCGCGCCGTGGTCAGCTTGTCCCGAACCACCACGCCACGCGAATGCATTGCGATCCAGCACCGCACCGACGCGTCGCAAACCGCGCGCGACGACGACGCGACATTCCAGTCGACCGACCAGTTCAAGCACGCCATACCCGGCTCAGCCATCGCTGGCCGTGGCCTCCCGCCGTCGAGGATGCGATCCGGACCCTCGGAACGCTCGCCGACCGGCAACGACAAACGAGGTAGCAACGACGATGCGAGTCCTGCCCAGCCGGAGAGTCCGCTCACGCGACACGCTGCTCGGCGCGATGAATGTGCGCGTCCAGCCGCGCGTGACGGTCAGTCAGCGCTGTCGGGAATGCGGCTTCATGGCATTCCGCGCCAGCGATACCTGCCCCGTGTGCGGAACGGGGAACCGGCCGTTCGCCCCGCTCGGTCGCTGGCGCGGCGGCGAGCCGGCCGCTCCCGACCACGGCGCGCCGTCGGCACCCACATGGGTGTCGCGCTTCGCGGCCGCCGTACGCAACGCGGCGATTCATCGGCCGCGCGCATCGAGCGCACCGTTGCTCAGCGTGTTGACGCTGGTCCTGCTCGTCGGCGGTTACGTGACGTTCGACCGCACGTGCCGGGCCGACCCGGTCTGTCGCGGCCACGGCGCAACGAGCACCGGCGCGGCCGACGCCGGCGTGCAGGTCGCCGACACGCCCGCGTTGCCGGTGCTGCCCGCACCCGTCTATGCGTTTCGTCGGGATGAGACGCTGGCGCCGGCGGCCGGCCCGCTCGCCGATGCCGGCCAGCCGGCCACCGTCGACGGTCCGCGTGGTGCGGCCTCGAGCCGCCACGCGAGGGCGAGTGCGAGAGCGGGCGCAGGCGCGCCCGCGACGCTCGCGCGGCAAGTGCCGCCGCTTCGCGACACGGACCGCGCGCAAGGCGGCATCCGCGTCGCCGACTGGAAAGGCGGCGTCCCGGCCCGGCGCACGCATGCGACCCGTCGCGTGAGCTGGCACGCGCGCCATCTGCGACGCGGGGCGACCGACGCCGAAATGGCCTATCTGTACCGCGGACACTGACGGCCGCGCAGCGAGGAACCTGGTTGCGCGTCAGTTGCCGCGGATGTCGGTAGCGGAGCCGTCGGTCGCCGCCGCTCCAGTCGGCGCCGGACAATATCCGTGGCCGCTGACGAAGCCTGCCCCGGCCACCCGCGCGCACCCGCCGACCAACCCCGCATAGTCACGACCCCGCTCGCAAGCCTCCCGCCGCCGCTGGTCGACCAACCGCCCGCGCTCGGCCGCGAGGAGCGAACGAGAATGCCTCCTTCGCCAGAATCCGATACGCTATCGGCTGCCTCGTCTACCGGCTCATCCCGCACGGCAGGTCGGCTTACGGCGCAACCCTCGCGGGCGTCTGACGGAACGGGCGCGCGTCATAACCCGCGTCGGTAGACACCCACCCGAATTCCCGCCCTCGCGCAAAGACCCTCGTCCCATGGACAGCAATTCACAGAACGATCCCCTACCCACGCGCGACCCCGTCGTCGGTCCGTCCAAACCGCGCCTGTTCGGCTTTCTCGGCGCCGGCTTGATCACCGGCGCATCGGACGACGACCCGAGCGGCATCGCAACCTACAGTCAGGCCGGCGCGGCGTTCGGCTACGGGCTTTCGTGGACGTTGCTGTTCAGCTATCCGCTGATGGTCGCGATCCAGATGATCAGCGCCCGGATCGGGCGCACCACCGGCCACGGCATCGCCGGCGTGCTGCGCCGGCACTATCCCGACTGGCTGCTCCAATGGGTCGTCGTGCTCCTGCTCATCGCCAACATCATCAATCTCGGCGCCGATCTTGGCGCGATGGCCGATGCGATGGCGCTCCTGCTGCCCGGCCCGAAGTGGCTGTACGTGCTGCTTTTCTCGGCCATCTGCATCGCGATGCAGTTGCTGCTGCAGTACACGCGCTACGTCGCCGTGCTGAAATGGTTCACGTTGTCGCTGTTCGCGTACTTCGCCGTGCTCGCGATCGCGCATATCGAATGGGCGCGTCTGGCGAGCCATTTGTTCGTTCCGCATCTGAGCTGGACGTCGTCCTACCTGACGCTCGTCGTGGCAATCTTCGGCACCACCATCAGCCCCTATCTGTTCTTCTGGCAATCCGAAGAGGAAGTGGAGGACATGCACGCGCATCCGACCCGCCGCGACCTTTTCAGCGCGCCGGCACAGGCGCCGACGGCGCTGCACCGCATCGAGATGGACACGGTGACCGGGATGGGCCTGTCCAATCTGGTCGCCCTCGCGATCCTCGCCACCACCGCCGCCACACTCAACGCAGGCGGCATCACGGACATCCAGACTTCGGCGCAGGCGGCGCTCGCACTGCGGCCGATCGCGGGACACTTCGCGGCGCTGCTGTTCACCGTCGGCATCGTCGGGACCGGCTTGCTCGCGGTGCCGGTGCTGGCCGGCTCGGCCGCCTACGCCGTAGGCGAGGCGCGCGACTGGCCCGTCGGGTTTTCGCGGAAGGTCCAGGAGGCCAAGGCCTTTTATGCCACCATCGCGATCGCCACGCTGATCGGGATGGTCATCAATTTCACGTCCATCAACGCGATCAAGGCGCTTTACTGGAGCGCCGTGCTCAACGGCGTGATCGCCGTGCCCGTGATGGTCGTGATGATGTTGATCGCGTCGCGCACCGACATCATGGGTGCCTTCAGCGTCAAGGGCTGGCTGCGCGCGCTGGGCTGGCTCGCCACGATCGTGATGTTCGTGATCGCGGTCGGGATGGTGGTGACTTCGTTCTGACCGGTAGCGCGGCAGGCGTCGGGAGAGTCGTCGAGGAATGAAAAACGGGCGGCGCCGTCTCCGGCGCCGCCCGCTTCATGTGAGCCGTTCGCGCGTCAGGCCGCGAGCAGGCCGTGCGGGTCGATCACGAATTTGCGCGGTGCGCCGCCGTCGAACTTCTTGTAGCCTTCCGGCGCCTGATCGAGCGAGATCACCTCGACGTTGACGATCTTCGCGATCGGCAGCCGGTCGAACAGGATCGCCTGCATCAGGTTGCGGTTGTACTTCAGCACCGGCGTCTGACCCGTGAAGAACGAATGCGACTTCGCCCAGCCGAGGCCGAAGCGGATGCTCAGGCTGCCGTGCTGCGCGGCCTTGTCCTTCGCGCCCGGATCGTCGGTCACGTAGAGGCCCGGGATGCCGATCGCGCCGGCAGGCCGCGTGATCTCCATCAGCGAGTTCAGCACCGTCGCCGGCGCTTCCTCCGCACTGCCCGACGAGCCGTGGCCGTGCGCCTCGAAGCCCACGCAGTCGACCGCGCAGTCGATTTCCGGCACGCCGAGAATCTGCGCGATCTGCTCGCCGAGCGACGCATCCTTCGACAGGTCGACCGTCTCGAAGCCCATCGCGCGCGCATGGGCGAGGCGTTCCGCGTTCATGTCGCCGACGATCGTGACCGCCGCGCCGAGCAGCCGCGCCGACGCGGCCGCCGCCATCCCGACCGGGCCTGCGCCCGCGATATAGACCGTCGAGCCCGGCTTCACGCCCGCGCTCACCGCGCCGTGGTAGCCGGTCGGCAGAATGTCGGACAGGCAGGTCAGGTCGCGGATCTTCGCCATCGCCTGATCGCGGTCCGGGAATTTCAGCAGGTTGAAGTCGGCGTACGGCACGAGCACGTACTCGGCCTGTCCGCCGATCCAGCCGCCCATGTCGACGTAGCCGTACGCGCCGCCCGCACGCGACGGGTTCACGTTCAGGCACACGCCCGTATGGGTGTCCTTGCACATCGCGCAGCGTCCGCACGCGACGTTGAACGGCACCGACACGAGATCGCCGATCTTCAGCGTCTCGACGTCGGGGCCGACCTCGACCACCTCGCCGGTGATCTCGTGCCCGAGCACGAGTCCGACCGGCGCGGTCGTGCGGCCGCGCACCATGTGCTGGTCGGAACCGCAGATGTTCGTGCTCACCACTTTCAGGATCACGCCGTGGCCGATCGCGCGCCCGGTCGGATCGACCATCTTCGGATAATCGATCTTCTGCACCTCGACCTTGCCCGGCCCAAGATAGACGACACCTCGATTGCTGCTCATCGTATTGTCTCCATGTCTCGTTGGTTCGCGCTGCGGGCCGCCGCACGACTGCGGCGCACCTGCAACGTGCTGTTCGAGAGTAGTCCCCGAGACCGGGGCGCCGATGTCTCAAACGCGACAGGTGTTTGACCGGTGCCGACATCGGCCGCGCGAAGCCCGAGCCGGCGCCGCGCCGCCGCACGGCGTCGCCGCCGCACATCGTCGGACCCGATTTTTTGTTGATTGAACGATCAATAAAAAACCGATAAGCTCTCGACTTCCACGAACGGCCCGTCCGGGGCGAAGGAGTGCGCGATGCCGAAAGTCGGAATGCGGGAGATCCGTCGCGCGCAGCTGATCGACGCGACGCTGCGCTCGATCGACGAGGCCGGCCTGCCCGGCACGACGCTCGCGTCGGTCGCGCAGCGCGCGAAGATCTCGACGGGCATCGTCAGTCACTACTTCGGCGACAAGGACGGCCTGCTCGAAGCCACGATGCGGCACGTGCTGCGCGATCTGTGGGCGGCCACCACGCGCCGCCGCGTCGCCGCGCGCAAGGATCCGCGCGCGAGGCTGCGCGCGATCGTCGCCGCCAACTTCGACGACACGCAGGTCAGCGCGCCGGTGATGAAGACCTGGCTCGCGTTCTGGTCGCAGAGCATGCACGAGCCGAGGCTCAAGCGCCTGCAGCACGTCAACACGCGGCGCCTGCACTCGAACCTGTGCGCCGAATTCGCGAAGCGCCTGCCGCGCGCGAAGGCGCGCGAAGCGGCCAGCGGCCTCGCCGCGCTGATCGACGGCCTGTGGCTGCGCGGCGCGCTCGCCGGCGGCCCGATCGACACCCGGGCGGCCTTGAAGCTCGCCCACGATTACATCGACCTGCTGCTCGCGTCCGCGTGACGCGTCGCGCAGTCGCCAACCTGGAGATCCTCATGTCCGTATACGGTTTGCAGCGCCTGTACATCGGCGGCGCTTATGTCGACGCCACCAGCGGCAAGACTTTCGACACCTTCGATCCCGCCACCGGCGAGCTGCTCGCGCAGGTGCAGCAAGCGAGCGCGGCCGACGTCGACCGTGCGGTCGCCTCGGCGCAGCAAGGGCAGCGCGAATGGGCGGCGCTGACCGCGATGCAGCGCTCGCGCATCCTGCGCCGCGCAGTCGATCTGCTGCGCGAGCGCAACGACGAACTCGCGGCGATCGAGACGCGCGACACCGGCAAGCCGATCGGCGAGACGCTCGCGGTCGACATCGTCACCGGCGCGGACGTGATCGAGTACTACGCGGGCCTCGCGACCGCGATCGAAGGGCTGCAGGTGCCGTTGCGCGCCGAGTCGTTCGTCTACACGCGCCGCGAGCCGCTCGGCGTGTGCGCGGGCATCGGCGCGTGGAACTACCCGATCCAGATCGCATGCTGGAAGACGGCGCCCGCGCTCGCGGCCGGCAACGCGATGGTGTTCAAGCCGAGCGAGGTCACGCCGCTCACCGCGCTGAAGCTCGCCGAGATCTATACGGAAGCCGGCGTGCCGGCCGGCGTGTTCAACGTCGTGCAGGGCGACGGCTCGGTCGGTGCGCTGCTGACCGGTCACCCGGACATCGCGAAGGTGTCGTTCACGGGCGGCGTCGAGACCGGCAAGAAGGTGATGTCGCTGGCCGGCGCGTCGTCGCTGAAGGAAGTGACGATGGAGCTCGGCGGCAAGTCGCCGCTGATCGTGTTCGACGATGCCGACCTCGATCGCGCGGCCGACATCGCGGTGACCGCCAACTTCTTCAGCTCGGGCCAGGTCTGCACCAACGGCACGCGCGTGTTCGTGCAGCGCTCGATCAAGGACGCGTTCACCGCCAAGGTGCTCGAACGCGTGAAGCGGATCCGCGTGGGCAAGCCGACCGATGCCGACACCAACTTCGGCCCGCTCGTGTCGGCCGCGCAGCTCGACAAGGTGCTCGGCTTCATCGCCAGCGGCAAGGCGGAAGGCGCGAAGCTGCTGGCCGGCGGCACGCGGCTCACCGACGGCCATTTCGCCGACGGCCAGTACGTCGCGCCGACGGTATTCGGCGACTGCCGCGACGACATGAAGATCGTGCGCGAGGAAATCTTCGGGCCTGTGATGAGCATCCTCGATTTCGAATCGGAGGACGAAGTGATCGCGCGCGCGAACGACACGCACTACGGCCTCGCGGCCGGCGTCGTCACGGAGAACCTGTCGCGCGCGCATCGCACGATCCATCGCCTCGAAGCCGGCATCTGCTGGATCAACACGTGGGGCGAATCGCCGGCCGAGATGCCGGTTGGCGGATACAAGCAATCCGGTGTCGGACGCGAGAACGGCATCACGACGCTCGAACACTACACTCGAATCAAATCGGTACAGGTCGAACTCGGCCGCTACAACCCGGTGTTTTGAGAACGATAGGAGATATCCCGTCATGACGACACGCGAATACGACTACATCATCTGCGGCGCCGGTTCCGCGGGCAACGTGCTCGCGACGCGCCTGACGGAAGATCCGAACGTCACGGTGCTGCTGCTCGAAGCCGGTGGCCCCGACTACCGCTTCGACTTCCGTACGCAGATGCCGGCGGCGCTCGCCTATCCGCTGCAGGGCCGCCGCTACAACTGGGCGTACGAAACCGACCCCGAGCCGCACATGGACAACCGCCGCATGGAATGCGGCCGCGGCAAGGGGCTTGGCGGCTCGTCGCTGATCAACGGGATGTGCTACATCCGCGGCAACGCGCTCGACTACGACAACTGGTCGACGCACCAGGGCCTCGAGCGCTGGACCTATCTCGATTGCCTGCCGTACTTCCGGAAGGCCGAAACGCGCGACGTCGGCCCGAACGATTACCACGGCGGCGACGGCCCCGTGTCGGTCACGACCAGCAAGCCGGGCGCGAACCCACTGTTCGAAGCGATGGTCGAGGCCGGCGTGCAGGCCGGCTATCCGCGCACCGACGACCTCAACGGCTATCAGCAGGAAGGCTTCGGCCCGATGGACCGCACCGTCACGCCGAAGGGCCGCCGCGCGAGCACCGCGCGCGGCTACCTCGACCAGGCGAAGACGCGCCCGAACCTCGAGATCGTCACGCACGCGCTGGCCGACCGCATCCTGTTCGACGGCAAGCGCGCGTCGGGTGTCGCATACCTGCGCGGCAGCGAGCGCGCCACCGCGCATGCGCGCCGCGAGGTGCTCGTGTGCAGCGGCGCGATCGCGTCGCCGCAACTGCTGCAGCGCTCGGGCGTCGGCCCCGGCGCGTGGCTGAAGGAACTCGACATCCCGATCGTGCTGGACCTGCCGGGGGTCGGCCAGAACCTGCAGGATCACCTGGAGATGTACATCCAGTACGAATGCAAGGAGCCCGTCTCGCTGTATCCGGCGCTCAAATGGTGGAACCAGCCGAAGATCGGGCTCGAATGGATGCTGAACGGCACGGGCCTCGGCGCGAGCAACCATTTCGAGGCCGGCGGCTTCATCCGCACGCGCGACGACGATCCCTGGCCGAACATCCAGTATCACTTCCTGCCCGTCGCGATCAACTACAACGGCTCGAACGCGATCGAGATGCACGGCTTCCAGGCGCACGTCGGCTCGATGCGCTCGCCGAGCCGGGGCCGCGTGAAGCTGCGCTCGCGCGACCCGAACGACCATCCGAGCATCCTGTTCAACTACATGGCCGAAGCGCTCGACTGGCGCGAATTCCGCGATGCGATCCGCGCGACGCGCGAGATCATGCGGCAACCGGCGCTCGACCGCTATCGCGGCCGCGAGTTGAACCCGGGCGCCGACTGCCGCTCCGACAAGGAACTCGATACGTTCGTGCGCGCGCGCGCCGAGACCGCGTTCCATCCGTCGTGCTCGTGCAAGATGGGCTACGACGACATGGCCGTGGTCGACGACGAAGGCCGCGTGCATGGGCTGGACGGGCTGCGGGTCGTCGACGCGTCGATCATGCCGATCATCACGACCGGCAACCTGAACGCGCCGACGATCATGATCGCGGAGAAGATCGCCGACCGGATTCGCGGGCGTCAGCCGCTCGCGCGTGCGAACGTCGCGTACTACGTCGCGAACGGCGCGCCGGCGCGCAACGTCGCGAAAGCGGTGCGGCAACCGGAGACGGCGTAGGCGCGTCCGCGCGCGACGACAGCGTGCACGGCTCGCGGCGTTCTCGCCGCGAGCCGTTTTTCATTGGGCGTCGCTGCCGCCCGCATTGAAGCGCGTGATCGCGGTCGCTCGCGACCGTATGCGTTTCGCGCGCACGATCGGGTTCGCACGCGACGTCAGGCTCATCGCGCCGCGCAAGCGGTCGAACGCGACCTCTTCTTTCGGCCCGAAGCGGCCGATCGCCGGCCATGCGAGCGTCTGATCGAGCCAGCTCTGCCATGCGTCGCCGTAGAAGCGGCGCGCATATGCGCGCACCGTGTCGGGCGCCGCGATCACGACGCCGGCCAGCAGGTAATACGCCCAGAAGCTGCCCGCGCCGACGAGCCGTTCGAGCCGGCACACCGACACCGCCGCGAGCAGTCCGGACACCGATGCGAGATCGCCGCGCCGTTCGCGGATCGCGCGCGCGACGAGATTGTGCCGGCCGCCGTATGCGGCCAGCGACATCCGCGTGCCTGCGGCGAGCGCCGCGCAGTACGTCGCGAGCGCGGCCATCTCGTCGATGCGGGCCGCCGCGTCGCGCGGCCCGCACACGCGCAGCACGAGCGCGTCGATGATCGCGTCGGGGCCGGCCGACGCGTCCATGCCGCCCGCGGCGACCGCCACGCGGCGTTCTCTCGGGTTCTTCGCAGGCGGTGCTTCGCCGTCTGCTTCGGCTTCATGCGGTGCGCGTTCGCCGCTGCCGTCATCGAGGGCGACGCCGCTGGCAATCCGCTCGAGTGCGGCCCAGCCATCGTCGGGATCGTCGAAGGTCCACGCAGCGACGAATCCGTGAGCGGCTTCGAACGCCGCGCGCGAACCGGGGCAGCGACGCTCCGCATGCGCCAACTGCTGCGCGTCGGGCACGTGCACGCATGCTTCGAGCGCGTCGCCCGCGTCGCATGCGCAACCGCCGCCATCCGTCGCCAGCCACGGCGCGACCTCGTGCAGGACGGCGATCGCCTCATCGGAAAGCGCTGCGCCGGCGCGCACGCGCGCATCGCGCGAGTCCGCCGACGGCGCAGCGGCCGCGTCGGCCTCGGCACCGGCCGGCACGTGCAGACGTTCGATCAGATACTGCAGCCACGCGGCCGTGCGCAGCCGGTCAGGCGTCGCACCGCGGGCATCGCCATACTTCGCTGGGTCGGTGAGCATGGGTGGTCCGAAGGAGTTCCGGCGAATCGGAATGGTTGTTATGTAGTGGGCCGGTCAAGCGGTCCCGTCAAGCGCAGGCGGCGCGATGAGCCGCACCGCCTGCCTCGCTGCCGCGTCGATCCGCGCTGGTCCGAGCGGCCACGCCCAGTCCCGCGAAACCGCGACGCCCGCCGCGCATCCTCTCACGGCCCTCGTAACCGGCAGGCGTGCGGTCGCGATCGCGCGATGCTTACTGCACGTGGAACTTCGGCGACGTGACGACCGTGCCGCTGACCTTGCAGTCCGGCGTCAGCACCGCGTTGTTGAACGTCAGCGACGAGTTCGGATCGCTCCACGCGGTCACGACCTTGCTCGGCCCGCAGGTGCCGAGCAGCGTGACGGTCACCTTCGCGTTGTTGATCGACAGTTGGGTCGGACTGTCGGCCTGGCCGGTCCACGGCGACGCACTCGTCGCGCTGCCGCTGATCAGCCCGCAGGTGGCGCCGCCCGTGAAGGTCGTCGACGTGATGTTGACGATGCCGGTCGACGTGATCGTGCCGTTGAACGTCGCGTTGCATGCCGCATTGATCGACCCCTTGCTGAGCGTCGTGAGCCCGGACGCGGAGAACGGTTCGCCGTTGGGGTTCATCGGCTGGCCGTCCGCGCGCGATACGGTCACCGCGAACGCGGGCGCGGCCGCAGCCGCGGTGAATGCCACTGCAGCAACAAGCGATGCGATTTGACGAATGCTCATTTGAACTGCCCCCTCTCTTCACAAATGGCGGCATGCCGCCGGAAACGCGACGGCCCGGACGAAGCGAACGGCCGGCCCGTCGCAGGAAGCCGCACGGCGCGCGCCGGGCGCGCCGTGCGGCTCAGAACTTGTAGGAAATCCCGACGAACGTAATCAGCGGATCGGCCTTCAGCCTGGTGCGCGTGGTGGCGAGCGTCGAGCCGTCGGCCGCCTTGATCACGAGCGACGAGTAAGTCTTCAGCGGCATGTAGGTCAGCGTTGCCGTCAGCCCCCAGTGCTTGTCGATCGCGTAGCTCGCGCCGATGTTGTAGACGGGCGTAAACGACGACGACGCCTTGCCCTCCACCGACGTCGGTCCCGGCTTGCCGGCCCCGGCCGCCAGCACGCTGCCGAGGTTCTCGTTGATGTCCCTCGCGAAGTTGCCGTTCAGCTCGATGTTGCTGAACCAGCTGTACGCGACGCCGATCCCGACGAACGGACGAAACTTCGCGGTCGGCGCATTGAAGTAGTACTGAAGAATGACGGTCGGACTCCATTGCCGCGCGTTCTTCACGGCCGGCTGGTTCGACGTCTTGTCCATGTCGACCGAGCCGAGCGCGCCGGACGGCCCCGGCGGCCGGATCACGCCGTGCCCGGTCAGCGTGAATTCGGGCGGCACGCCGAGTACCGAGGTCACCGCGATGTGGTCGGTGAAAAAGTGCGTGAGCGTGAGGCCGACCGTATCGGCGTTGTTCACCGTCAGGCTGGTGCCCGGCGACGTGAACGAGCCGGGCAGCCGCAGCGGCCCATTGATCGGCATGTTGGCGAGATTGGTCGTCAGCCCGTTGGTCGAATCCTGCGGCATGATGTGCAGCCAGCCCAGCGTCGCGACGTTGTCACCCGCCTGCTGCGCCGATGCAAGCGTCGACATGCATGCGACGGCACCCGCGGCAATCACCTTCTTCATGAAGTCTCCCCTGTTCTGTCCGGGCGCCGCGCACTTGCGCGGCGCCGCCGTGTCGCTGCGCGCAATCACTGCACGAACGCGCCGACCGTGAAGTACGGATTGCTTGCATCGGCCATGTCGAGGAACCCGAACACGCCGCCGGTGAACACGAACTTGCCGGTGGCCGGCCCCGACGCCGCGTCCGCATGCACGGTCGTCACGACGCCCGGCACCTGCTGCGTGAAGTCGAGGTTCAGCGCGCGCGCGAGTGCGGCCTGCGACGCGTTGAACGGATCGAGCAGCGTCGCCTGCGCGCCGACGAGCGCGGTGGCGCGATAGTTGAACGTGCTGTCGACCCCCGTGTACTCGCCGTTCTGCGAGCCTGGCGCGATGGCCGTCTGCGGGCTCAGGAACGAGATGCCCGATTCGTCGTCGGCGCTCGGCGGGCCCTGCGTGAGGTCCGCATTCGCCGCGCCGGTCCGGATGAAGATCGGCACGAGCTGATTGCGCAGCTTGCCGACGATCAGAATGCCCTTGCCGGCCTTCGCCGGATCGACGGCCGCGAGCGTGGGCGCAATCTGCGGCTGGTAGTTGAGCGACTGGAAGGCCGGCGCGTCGGCGCGCAGCGTGAACGGCTGGTTCACGGTCGCGCTCGACGCCAGCGGCTGCCCGCCGTTCTTCTTGCCGAAGTTGTCGGTTTCGACGTAGCTGCCGTCCGCGTGGATCGTCACCTGCTGGTCGAGCGCCACCGGCGCGAAGCTCTGCGACGGCACCTGGTGATAGCCGAGCTGGTTGTAGGTGCCGGCGATCTTCGACAGATCGGTTTCGAGCGACGAGAAGCTGATGAACGGGTAGTACGGGAACGTCGTCTTCGAGATCTTGCCGACGCCGATCACGCCGTCGAACTGGATCGTCGCGCCGGGAATCGCACCGCCGAGCACGCCTTCGCCGAGGAACAGGCGGGCCGGCCGGGTCGGGTCGAGGCTCGCGTTCTGCATCCGGAACGTGCACTGGTTCAGCTTCACCGTCGGCAGCCCCGTCTCGTCGACCAGCGTGCCGTCGACCACGTTGGCCGGCGCCGCGTCGCGCGTCGGCTGCACCGTGCCGGTCGTGGTCGGGACCGGCGACGCGAGGTAGGTCACGCGGTACGTCATCTTCGTGGTGTCGAGCTGCACCTTCACGAGCTCGCCCGAGCCGGAGCCGCCGACGAAGGCCGTGTTGTAGTCGATCGTCTGCGGACACAGCCGCACGGGGCTGACGGCCGGCGGGTCGCCGTCGCCGCCGCACGCGGCCACCAGCGGCGCGAGCGACGCCGCCACCATCCAATGCTTCACGTTCATAGGAATCCTCTTGAAATTTTGTTCGCCGGCGGCGCTGCGTGCGCCGCCGGGGTTCCGTGTTCGATGCGCCGTTACTGAACGAACGCGCCGACCGTGAAGAACGGGTTGACCTTGCTGTTGTTGACCACCATCGCGTAGACGTTGCCCGCCGTCACGAGCCAGCCCGTGTCGCCCTTGGCGAAGATCGCCACGTTGCCGTTCGCGCCCTTCGCGTTGAAGTCCTGGGCGACCGTCACCTTGATCTTGCCCGGCGTGGCCTGCGTGTAGTCGAGCGCGAACTGCGAGGTGACCGACGAAGTCTGCGGATCGATGAACGCCGCGGTGGCGCCCTGGAACAGCGTCGACGTGTAGTTCGCCGCCATCGTCGACACGGCGGTGCCGTCGTTGCAACTGCCGGCCGCCGAATAGAACGCGCCGTTCATGAACGTGCCCGGCAGGTCGGGGTGCGGGACGCTCACGTCCAGGCTCGGCCCGCCCACCGCCAGCGCGTTCGCCTGCCCGGTCGACGTCACGACACCGCATGCGGATGCGCTCGTCGCGCCGATGTAGCCGCCCTTCAGCGAATTCGCGGCGATCGCGGTCGTCGACGAAAGCATCGAGATGCCGACCTCGGGGTCCGCGACGGACGCAAGCAGATTGCCGGCATCGACGTGGTTGTAGCCGACGCGAATCACGACCGGCACGCGCACGCCGTTGAGCTTGCCGACGATCATGATGCCCTTCGCCTGGCTCGGTGCGATCACGAGCGACGCGCCCTGCCCCGCGAGCGGGTACACCGGCGTGCCGAACTGGCTCGCCACCGCATTGCTCACGAACACGTTGTCGTTCGATCCGTCCGCGTTCTTGCGCAGCGTCCACGGCGAGCCGGTGGTCTGGCAGGAGTAGTCGCTGTTCGGCGTGATCGTGCAGGAGCCGTCGGCATTGAGCGTCTGGTTCCAGTTCACGACGTCCGGCTCCCAGCCGACCGGGCCGGCCGTGCTCTGCGCGTTGCCGCCGAGCGGCGACAGATGGATGCCCACCTCGTTGTAGTTGCCCGCGACTTTCGCGAAATCGGTCTCGGTGTCGGTGAAGCCGATGAACGGATAGAAGTCGAACGTACGCGACGGCACGGTGCCGAGGAACAGCCCCGGCAGCAGCTCGATGCCCGGAAACGCGATCGTCGCACCCGGAATGCCGCCGCCGACCACGCCGTTGCCGACGAACAGCATCGGCGGATCGGCGCGATTGATCGTCACGGAATATGCACCGTCGCTCGTTGCGCCGCTGTCGAGCACGAACGCGCAGCGGTTCTGCTCGGCGGTCGGCAGGTTGGTCGGGTGATGGAATGCGCCGCTGATCGTCAGGCCCGCACGCGTGTCGTTGACCTGCCCCGCCGAGGTCGGCACCGACGATTCGAGGAACTGCATCTGGTAAGTGAGCCTGGTCGTGTCGAACTTCACCTTCACGTATTCGCCGCTGCCCGAGCCGCCGGTGTAGGTGGTCGTGTAGTCGAGCGCATCCGGGCACAGCTTCGTCACGACGGGCGGCGTCGTTTCGGCGCCGCTCGGCCCGCACGCGCTGCCCGAACACTGCGGCACGTTGATCGGCCCCGGGTCGTCACCGCCGCCGCAGCCAGCGACGAACGGCAGCGCCAGCACGGCACACGACAGGATCGCTTTCCGCCACTCAGGAATGCAAAGCATCAACCCCTCCTTTTGAGGTACGACGAGTCTCGTCCGGTCGGGCTGCGTGGCCCGCCGGTTGGTATCACGCCGCGCACATCGGGCGCGGCGCATGACGATGCGCGCAGCGCGCGCCGCACGGCTCGTCCGAGCGAACACGGAGTCGCGGCGACACGCAGGCGCAAGCCGGCAGCGCCGCCATCGGGCACGGCGCCGTCGGAACAATCGAAACGGATCGGGATGCGTCGCTACAGCGCCGACGCGATGCGGTAACGCAGGCAGGCGACTCGCGTCGCGCCTGCGTCAGGCGAACAGCTGATGAACGGCAGCTTGGCCGGGCCCTCGGAAAGGCGTCTCATGGGTTGGTCTCCGTACGTACGCTGGATTCGTTATCGTGATGCGACGTTTGCCGAGACTATGATCGGGCGTTGCGCGCAAGTAAATGGATGCAGAGTTCCAAACGAACCAGACGGCTCGATCCAAGCGCGCTCAGGGCCTTTCACAATTTTTCAAACGACCTTCGATTTATTTGCTCAGACAAATACTTCGGCGGTACATGTGCTGCTTACCGCTCCGGCCCGGCACGCTCCGGCAAAATACCGCTCATTGTTCACCCGATTCAAATAAATCGCCTGATTGATGAGCAGTGCGCGCCTATTTCGCGCGAATTCCGTGCATGCATCGCATATCGTTTGCGCAGAAATGCATTTCCATCTTCCGGTTGCTAATATGGCGATCCTGCGATCCCGCACCACAACGCCGTTCGACATGACGCCCGTTCGCCATGCCGCACCCGCAGCCAGCCGTGTCGCAGCGGCGGCGCCGGGCTCGCGCGGCGCACGGGGTCGGCCCGAGCAGCCGTGCCATCCGTGAGCATGCAACCGATCCTCTCCGTTTCCGACCTCTCCAAGACTTACGCGTCCGGCTTCCAGGCGCTCAAGCACGTGAACCTCGACATCCGCCCCGGCGAGATCTTCGCGCTGCTCGGGCCGAACGGCGCGGGCAAGACCACGCTGATCGGCTCGATCTGCGGCATCGTCACGCCGACCGAAGGGCGCGTGACGGTCGGCGGCCACGACATCCGCGATCACTACCGCGCGGCGCGCGAAATGATCGGGCTCGTGCCGCAGGAACTGACGACCGATGCGTTCGAGACCGTCTGGGCGACGGTGTCGTTCAGCCGCGGCCTGTTCGGCAAGGCGCCCGATCCCGCGTACATCGAGAAGACGCTGAAGGCGCTGTCGCTGTGGGACAAGCGCGACAACAAGCTGATGACGCTGTCGGGCGGCATGAAGCGCCGCGTGATGATCGCGAAGGCGCTGTCGCACGAGCCGCGCATCCTGTTCCTCGACGAGCCGACCGCCGGCGTCGACGTCGAGCTGCGCCGCGACATGTGGAAGCTGGTCGATTCGCTGCGCGAAAGCGGCGTGACGATCCTGCTGACCACCCACTACATCGAGGAAGCCGAGGAAATGGCCGACCGCATCGGCATCATTCTCGGCGGCGAGCTCGTGCTCGTCGAAGACAAGCACGAACTGATGCGCAAGCTCGGCAAGAAGCAGCTGACCGTGCAGCTGGAGCAGCCGCTCGCGGCGGTGCCGGCCGAGCTGGCGGCGTTCGGGCTGGAACGCGCGGCCGACGGCACCGCGCTCGTCTACACCTACGACTCGCAGCGCGACGACGCGGGCATCGCCAAGCTGATCGCCGCGCTCGGCGCGGCCGGCATCGGTTTTCGCGATCTGCATACGACGCAGAGCTCGCTCGAGGACATCTTCGTGAGCCTGATCGACAATCGCCGCAACGGCGCACAAGGGGCGTAACGCACATGACCAACATGAACCTGCAGGCGATCCGCGCGATCTACCGCGCCGAAATGGCCCGCACGCGACGCACGCTGATGCAGAGCATCATCGCGCCGGTGATCTCGACGTCGCTGTACTTCGTCGTGTTCGGCTCGGCGATCGGCTCGCGCATCAGCGACGTGAACGGGATCGGCTACGGATCGTTCATCGTGCCCGGCCTCGTGATGCTGTCGCTGCTGTCGCAGAGCATCTCGAACGCGTCGTTCGGCATCTACTTCCCGCGCTTCACGGGCACGATCTACGAGGTGCTGTCCGCGCCCGTGTCGTACTGGGAGATCGTGATCGCGTACGTGGGCGCGGCCGCGTCGAAGTCGATGCTGCTCGGGCTGATCATTCTCGCGACGGCCGGCCTGTTCGTGCCGTTGCACATCCTGCATCCGTTCTGGATGGTGCTGTTCCTCGTGCTGACGTCCATCACGTTCAGCCTGTTCGGGTTCGTGATCGGGATCTGGGCCGACAGCTTCGAGAAGCTACAGCTCGTGCCGCTGCTGATCATCACGCCGCTCACGTTTCTCGGCGGCAGCTTCTATTCGGTGGACATGCTGCCGCCCGTGTGGCGCGTGGTCACGCTGTTCAACCCGATCGTCTATTTGATCAGCGGCTTCCGCTGGTCGTTCTACGGGCTGGCCGACGTGCACGTGTGGATCAGCCTCGCGGCGACCTCGCTGTTCCTGGCGATCCTGCTCGCGATCGTCGCGTGGATGTTCCGCACCGGCTACAAGCTGAAGAACTGACGCGCGCGGGCGCGGGATCGCCCCGGTTCGCGGGGAGAAGTTGCGCTGCTAGACTGGGCCGGAGATCGACCGGCGCCGCCTGCCGCATCGCAGCATGATGCGGTGCGCGCGGCGCGCTTCCCGCCCCATTGCCTGCGCGAGGATCCCGATGAGCGCCTCCCGAATCGACGCCGTCCGCGACGGCCTGTTTCGCGCCACCACCTACGTCGACACGCTGGACCTCGGCTTCAGCCAGTTCTTCATACGCTCGCCGCACGGCGACGTGCTGTGCGTCGAAACCGGCACGCGCGCCAATTTCACGCAACTGAGCGCGGCGCTCGACGCGGTCGGCATTGCGCCGTCGATGGTCAGCAACGTGATCGTCCCGCATTTCGAGGCCGACGAGATGGGCGCGTTGCCCGACTTCCTCGCAGCCAACCCGGCGCTCGTCGCCTACGCGCATCCGATGTGCGCGTGGGGGCTGGCCGACGTGTTCGGCGTGCGCGCCGTACCGTTGCAGGACGGCGAGCCGACGACGCTGTCCGGCATCGACGTCGTGCCGGTGTTCACGAAGCACGTCCATCAGTGGGACGCGCTCGTCGTCTATCTGCCGGCGTACAAGGCGCTGCTGTCGTCGGACATCCTGATGCGCTTCGGCACGCAGGACGCCGACGATCCGCTGCCGGCGATCCTCGACGCGATCGCCCGCGCCGACTACCTGCCGTCGCTCGCGCATCTCGCGAGCGCGCTGCGCCGCGTCCAGGCGCTCGATATCGACATCGTGCTGCCGATGCACGGCCCGGCGATCACGCGCGACGTTCAGCGCGTGATCGCCGGCGTCATCGCGCATTGCGAGGCTGCCGCCGCGTAGTGCACAGCGCGGCGCGGCGACGGCCGCCGTTCAGGCGCCGGTGACGACGAATTCGTCGGCCGCCTTGCTCTGCACGGCGGCCAGCACGGCCAGTTCGCGCTTGGTGTGCGGCTCGCCCGACACCACGCCGGTCGCATGCTTGGCCTTCGCGCCGAGCGGAAAGAACACGAACGATGCACCGGCCGGCGCCTCCGGCTCGGCCCGCAGACGCTTGTTCAGAATCTTCAGATACTTCTTCTTCGACACTTCCTTCGCTGCCATGGCGCCCTCCGCACGAACGTAACGCTGGTCAGCATACCAGCTTGGCAGGCGGCCAGGAACGCCGCCGGGCCGTCGATCTGCACTAGAATGGACCCGCTTGCCAACTCGCCGTCCCCGGACGCGGCCACGTTACCGCGATGTCTTTTTCGGAGCGTTTTCATGCGTGTCGAGTTGTTCGCACAACACCACGGTTGTCCGGGCTGGGAAGGTGAAATGGCCCGGCGCATCGCCGCCTTCGACTGGTCGGAGGCCGGGCTCGGGCCGATCGAGCAATGGTCGGCGAGCCTGATCGCCGCAGTACGCACCGTGCTCGCGTCGCCGCTGCCGCTGGTGATGCTGTGGGGCCGGCCCGGCTACATGATCTACAACGATGCGTACGCCGCATTCTCCGGCGGCCGCCATCCGTATCTGCTCGGCAAGCCGGTCGAACTCGGCTGGCCCGAAGTCGCCGATTTCAACCGCAACGTGATGAATACCTGCCTCGCGGGCGGCACGCTGTCCTATCGCGACAAGGAACTCGTGCTGCTGCGCCACGGCCGGCCCGAAGACGTGTGGATGGACCTCCATTACAGCCCGCTCGCCGACGACGACGGTGCGCCGGGCGGCGTGCTCGCCGTCGTGATCGAGACGACCGAGCGCGTGCTCGCCACCCGTCAACGCGCACACGCGGAAGCCGCGCTGCAAGCGTCGAACGACGCGCTGCGCCGGCTGACCGAAACGCTCGAACAACGCGTCGCCGACGCGATCGCCGAGCGCGCGGCCATCGAGGAGCAGCTGCGTCACGCGCAGAAGATGGAGGCGATCGGCAGCCTGACCGGCGGCATCGCGCACGACTTCAACAACGTGCTGCAGGTGATCAGCGGCAATCTGCAGGTGCTGGCGGTCGAACTCGGCGAGCGGGCGAGCGCGCAGCCGCGGATCGAGAGCGCGAACAACGCGGTGCGGCGCGGCGCGCAGCTGGCGTCGCACCTGCTGGCGTTCGCTCGGCGTCAGCCGCTGTCGCCGACGGTGCTGAACCCGCGCAAGCTGATCGACGGCATGAGCGAGATGCTGCACCGCGCACTCGGCGAAACCGTGCGCGTCGTGGCCGCGCTGGCGCCCGACGTCGGCAACGTGCTCGCCGATCGCCACCAGCTGGAAAACGCGCTGCTGAACCTCGCGATCAATGCGCGCGACGCGATGCGCGGCGACGGTACGCTGACGATCGCGGCCTACAACGACACGACTGCCGTCGGCGCCCGGCGCACGCCGCTGCCGCCCGGCGAATACGTGACCTTCGAGATCACCGATACGGGCAGCGGCATGACGCCGGACGTGCTCGAACGCGTGTTCGAACCGTTCTTCACGACCAAGCCCGACGGCGAAGGCACGGGGCTCGGGCTCAGCATGGTGTTCGGCTTCGTCAAGCAAAGCGGCGGCCATACGTCGATCGACAGCGCGCCGGGCCAGGGCACCACCGTGCGGCTGACGTTCCCGCGCTGTCACGATGCGTTGGCCGAGGAACCGGCGTGCGCGCCGCGGCCCGATCCCGTGCGCGGGCGGGAAACCATCCTGATCGTCGAGGACGACGCGGACGTCCGGCTCACCGTCGTCGACATGCTCGCGCAGCTCGGCTACAAGGTGCTCAGCGCGTCGGACGGCGAAGCCGCGCTGCGGATACTCGACAGCGGCACGCCGATCGACCTGCTGTTCACCGACGTGATCATGCCGGGGCACATCAAGGGCGGCGAACTGGCGCGCCGTGCGGCGCAGCGCACGCCGCCGCTGCCCGTGCTGTTCACGTCCGGCTATACGCGCGACGAAATTTTCCATTCGGGGCGGCTCGATCCCGGTGTGATGCTGCTCGGCAAGCCGTACCGCCGCGATGAGCTCGCGGCGCGGATTCGGAGTGTGCTCGACCGGAATGTGAAGGCGGCTTGAGGCGGGTGGATTGCGAGGCGGCTGCGTTGCCGCCGAGCCGATGGGGGCTGTGAGGGTGATCGCGGGACTCGTGCTTCGAGCCGCTGCGCATAGGCGGTGGCGTACGGCAACCGTCCTGACCATCAGCTACCACCCAAAATATTTCATATGCGATGTCGATTCCTGCGCCGCTCGCACGTCGCAGTGACGCAAGCGTTCGTTTCGACGTCGGTACGACGGGCAGCAAACGGACGCCTCTTTCCCACGTCAAAGGAGCAACGACAATGCGCGTCATGGTGATCGTCAAGGCCACGGCCTCTTCCGAAGCGGGCGCGATGCCCGACACCGAATTGCTGGCCGCGATGGGCCGCTTCAACGAGGAACTGGTGAAAGCCGGCGTGATGCTCGCGGGCGAAGGCCTGCATCCGAGCTCGCGCGGCAAGCGCGTGCACTTCTCCGGCAACGAGCGCACCGTGATCGACGGCCCGTTCGCCGAAACCAAGGAACTCATCGCCGGCTACTGGGTGTGGCAGGTCGGCTCGATCGACGAGGCGGTCGAATGGGTCAAGCGCTGCCCGAACCCGATGCCGGTCGACTCGGACATCGAGATTCGCCCGATCTTTTCACCCGAAGACTTCGGTGAGGCATTCACGCCGGAACTGCAGGCGCAGGAAGCGCGGCTGCGCGCGGAGCTGGACGGCAAGCACGGCGAGTGAGGCGACGGGTGGGCGCGGTTCGCTGACCGAGCGCGGCACGCCGGCGCGGGTCAGCGAGCAGGACGACCACCCGGATTGACACGACTCCGTGTAGTAACGTATCGTTTTGATACGTTACTACACGGAGTCGTCGTCATGCATTCCCGTTTCGACCGTTTTCGCGAGACACCGCTCGGCGCACAGCTTGAAGCGCTGATCGGACAACCGGAGCGCTACGTCGAATTCGCGGCGCTGTCGCGGGTGGGCGTCGCCGCGATCGGCGCGATCCAGCACGAGATCGCGAGCAAATTCCCCGAAGTCGCCGCCGATACGACGGCGCGGCAGTTCTGCGGCTCGATGGTCGCCGACGTGATGCGTCGCCACGGGCACGACGTCGTGCAGGCGCGCGGCCGGCTCGGCGGCGCCCTGTTCAGCTACGGCGCGGTATTCAGCGCGTATCCGCAGGTGCTGCCGTTCTCGGACCTCGCGGCCGCGCTGGCCGAGATGCCGTCCCGGATCGCCGCGTACGCGGCGCACGTTCCCGCCGCACTCGTCACGCGCCGCCCGGCCGGGACGGGCTTCTCGCTGGTCGAGCATGCGTGCCACCTGCGCGACCTCGACGCCGTGTTCGCCGAGCGCATCGATCTGGTCCGGAGCAGCGAATTGCCGGTGATCGCGTCCGTCGACGGCACCGCGCTCGCCGCCCAGCGCGACTACCTCGCGCAGCCGCTCGACGAAGCGCTCGCCGCGTTCGGCCGCGGGCGCGCCGCGCTGTGCGCGACGGTCGCGGCGCTGCAGCCACAGGAACTTGCACGCTGCGGCCTACGCGACGGCATCCGCCGGATGTCGCTCGACGAACTCGTTCGCGAACTGCTCGATCACGATCGCACCCACCTTCTCGAATTCGACGAATTGCTCGCCGAACTCGAGTTGCCGCCGCTTCGCCCGTCTACCGCCGAATGAGCGGTCGTGCATGTCGGTTGTCTGCGTTCACGGTTTCATCGGCACGCTCGACGCACGCGCACGGCCGGCCGCGCATCTCGTCCCGCGCCCGCGCGGCCATCGACTGACACACGCTGCGCCGGTCGAGTCGTCGCGCAGCGGCCGATCGGTGCGATTAATCAAGCGCGGGCGGCGAGCCCGCGATGCCGCTCCTCGATACCCGTACTCACCAGTCATGCGACGACCGCCTGACAACTCGTAGGCTTCGCAGAAATTTGTCTGAAAGGCACCGTTGCTAGAGTGTCCGCACAGGGTTTTCCCGATGCCGGACTGCCGAAAGGGCACGACACATGCGAGGCTCCATGAACCTGTTACGCACGTTGTGGCTACTGCTGTTGCTCGCGGCCGCCGTACCGGCCGCCGCGTTCGAGTCGCGCGTCGTCGCGATCCCGAGCGCCGCGATGAACGCGACGCTGAAGGCGACCGTCGTGCTGCCCGACGCGTATGCGCGCCTTCGGCACGGCCCGGAGCGCAGCGTCGAGCGCTTTCCGGTCGTCTATCTGCTGCACGGCTCCGGCGGCGACCACACCGACTGGACCACCAACACCCGAATCGCCGCGCTCGCCGACCGCTATCACGTGATCCTCGTCATGCCCGATGGCGGCCACGAAAGCTGGTACATCGACAGCCCGTTCGATTCGGCCAGCCGCTTCGAAACCTTCATCGGCGACGAAGTCGTGTCGTACGTCGACAGCCATTTCAGAACGATCGACGCCAAGGGCGCGCGCGCGATCACCGGCCTCAGCATGGGCGGCTTCGGCGCACTGCGCATCGCGCTCGACCGGCCCGACACGTTCGGCGCGGTCGGCAGCATCAGCGGCGCAGTCGACCCGCGCTGCTGCGAGGACGAACCCGGCATCGATCATGTGTTCGGCGACCCCGTCCGCCATCCGTCGTTCTGGAACCGCAATGCGATCATCGAAAGCGCGCGTACGTTCGTGCGCGCGCACCTCGACCTGACGATCGACTGCGGCCGCGACGACTCGCTGGTCGGCTCGAACCGCACGCTGCATCAACGGCTCATCGCGCTCGGCGTGCCGCACGACTACGCGGAGCGCCCGGGCGGCCACACCTGGGATTACTGGGCACACGCGATCCGCTATCAGATGCAGTTCTTCGCGACGTCGTTCCAGCACGGCGGTTACGCGTAACGCACGCACTACCGGCGCATGGCAAGTGGGTGGCGTGTCGTATCGCACCGGCTCGCATGGCGATGTGCAACAGACGATGAGCGCGCGCGGTGACGCGACAGGAAGGGAAAAGAAAACGGAAAACCAGCGTCGAGCGCCAGCCGAACCACGCGCTCGGTTGCGCTCAGTTGCGCTGCGCCGCGTCGGCGTTCACCACTCGATCGAAGATCTCCTGCGCGCGCGCCAGTTCGTCGAGCGCGCGATCGAGGCGCGACATCGCGCGTGCATAGTCGGCCGACGAGATGTCGTCGTCGCTTTCGCCGCGCACGGCGCGAAACGCCTGATCGACGTTGCGCGTGGCCTCGACGAAGCGTTGTGCGGCCCGGGCTTCCCGCGAACGGATGTGGATCGACATCGACACTTCTCCCTGAGGATTGCAGTGTGAAGCAAGCCGCCGCGCAGTGTGCGCGGCCCGCGTGTCGGCCGCGTGACCGACGGCCGCTTGCCGGGCGATGCGCGAATCGCCGAGCAGCGCGCTTCGTCGCGATTGTCGCGCGATGTCCGCTTGCCCGCTACGGCGAGATTGCAACAAATTCCTTGCGCACGCCGCGATGATGGCGACACCGCTGCCGGTCGTTGCGCGCGCATCGACCTTCAATCCCTGAACCACGCGCCGCGCGCTCGCGGCGCGACCGTCACGCGCGGCCGATGCGCGGCTGCGCGACACCGCCGAACGCGGCCGCCTCGGCCGGCCCCAGATCGAACAGATCGCCGGTGAGCTCGCGCGGATGCTCGGCCGCGGGCCGGTGCCGAAGCCGCACGACGTGCGCGGGCGCGACATAGGCGGCAGCCGTTTCGATCGGCGCCACGTCGAACAGATCGCGCGTGACGCCGCGCACGGTGTCCGTCGGCGACCGGCCGCGCAGACGAGCAACCAGCTCGACGAAGCGATCGAAATCGCCGGCGCGCGTCGCGTTGTTCACGTCGGCGAGATCGCGCGCCTTCAGCACGCAAGGCTGCGCGAGCCGCACGAAATACGGCGCTTCCAGCTCGACCGACAGCGCAAGCGGATAACTCCTGCCCGTTTGCTCCTTCGCGCGGCCGACGCAATCGACCACGGCCGCGCCCTGCGCGACGCCGAGCGGCTTGCCCGTGCTCACGCTGCGCAGATGCTCGGGAAACACGCGCAACTGCGTGCCGACCGTCAACGCGGTGGACGATGCGCATACAAGCGCGTAGTGCTGTTCGCGGCGCCGGCCCGACGGCAGCGTCGCGCGGCTGGCGATGAACGTATGAGGCGGCAACGGCCGCACCTGGCCGCTGGCGTCGATCCACGCATTCCACAGCAGCGCGTCCGCGCGCTTGCGCTCGCCCGGCCGCACCCGCGACGCCACCGGCGAAAACAACGCGAGCAGCGAACCGGTGCGATGCGCGGCGACCTGCGCGCTGCTGCCGAGCGGCTGGTTGATGCCCCACAGAAAGCGCCCGCCCCCGAGCCGGCGCTCCCATTCCTTGCGGAGCACGACGGTCGGAAGTTCCTCGCCGGACTCGGTACCGATCTTCGTCCAGCAGAACGTGGGAGGGAGGTGTTTCAGTGTCATCGACTTTCTCGGGATACAGCCTCGCTGGCGACAGCAAGCCCATTCAACAACCATAACTGTATAGGTATAATGCATGACATGGAAGCCCCGGACCGCGATTTTCCTGTACAAGATCTGTTACGCCACTTGCTGGCAGATACACGCTCGTCCAGCGAAATTGCGCGACTTTCTGGCGTCAGCCAACCGACGGTGTCGCGGCTTCGGATGTCGGACGGGCGCCGGCTGCGGCGCAGCGCGCCATTCAATAAGCTATGCAGTTTCTATGGACTGAATGCGCCCGGCCCGCGTCGCTACAACGACCTGCTGCGCGAGGCGATCGTCGACGCCTGGGACGGCTCGGACGAGCACGGGCGCGCGCTGTTGGTGGTGATCCAGGGCTTGAAGGACTTGCAGACGAAGGCCGAAAGCGGGTGACGGCGCGCAGCCGGCAAACCCCGGAACGGCGGAACGGCCACGCGCGGGCGGTAACGGATGCGATCCGTCGCCGCCCGTTTTGCATCCGGCGACGCCGCCGACACGTCGCCGGTCAAGCGCGCGAAACTTTATTTACCTGTGGTTAAAAAAGTTTGACACGCCGTTTTCCCTGAGATAAGTTTTGCGCAAGCTTCCGGAAAGCAAACGCAGACCGGCAAGCTCATAAGACGCGCGGCGCGTCGGACATCGCCGGTCCGTTTCATCCCGTCGCCGCTCGCACGCGTGTCGTGTCGTCCGCAGCGCAGCACCGCAGCTCGCAATATCCCCGTTTTCTCTGCCGATACCGCCTGGTTTGACGAGGCAAGGTACACGGCACGACTTTGATTGGCAGTACTGCATGAGCCGCGCCGCATCGGGCCGTGGGCGGTCGCCCCGGCGCTTCCGACGGTGCGGTCATCTGTTCGTCGCAGGCGGTAATCGGCCCGGCCCGCAGGGGGCGTATCGCGGAACGGTCGTATCCACACAATCAGAACAACGAGGTCGACAATGCAATTCCATCCAGGAGGATTCCGTCGCGCATGGCTGCCGGCGCTGGCCGCAGCCGCGACGCTCGCCGCTTGCGGCGGCGACGACGGCGGCAGCGTGGCAGGCGCGTCCGCGCTCGCGCAAACCCAACAGGACACGGCGGCCGCCCCGGCCAACGACGCTCGATCGCTCGCGTCGCGCGTGTCGCCGTCCGGCGTCCCGTATGCGAATCCGGCCAGCGGCGGCCGCTACAAGCCGGTGATCGACGACGGCCAGGTGCAGCCGTCGTTGTCGGGCGCGACGATCGAAGAACATGCATGGGTCGACACGCCGGTCGATTCCGACGGCGACGGCACCAGGGACCGGATTCACGTCCGGATCGTGCGCCCGTCGGAAACGGCCAGCGGCGCACGCACGCCGGTCATCGTGCTCGCGAGCCCGTACTACGCCGGGCTCGCCGACAGCCCCAACCACGATGTCGACGTCGAGCTCGACGGCACGCCTCATCCCGCCACCGCCACCGCCGCCGCAGGCGGCTCGGCCACGCGGATCATGGCCGCCGCGCCGCAAACGCGGATGCTGCAGCAGCTCGAAGCGGCCGCGGCCGGCCGCTCGTGGATCGAAAGCTATTTCGTGCCGCGCGGCTTCACGATCGTCTATGCGGATTCGCTCGGCACGGCCGGCTCCGACGGCTGCCCGACCATCCTCACCCGCGAAGAATCCGTCGCGATGGCGTCGGTGATCCGCTGGCTCGGCCGCGATGCGACCGCGAAGGATGCGAACGGCAAGCCGCTCGTCGCGAGCTGGTCCACCGGGCACGTCGGCATGTACGGCGTGTCGTACGACGGCACGCTGCCGAAGATGGTCGCGAGCCTGCGCACGCGCGGGCTCGATGCGATCGTGCCGATCGCCGGGCTGTCGAACATGTACGGCTACTACCGCTCCGGCGGCCTCGTGCGCGCGCCGGAGGGCTATCAGGGCGAAGACGTCGACGTCTATATCAAGGCGCTTCTGACGAATGCGCATCCGGAGCGCTGCACACACCTGGTCGACGAGGCGTTGCAGCAGGAAGACCGCAAGACCGGCGACTATTCGCCGTTCTGGGCCGCGCGCGAGATCCCCACCGCGCTGGCCGTCGCGCCCGCGCTCGTCGCACAGGGGCTGACGGACGACAACGTGCGCACCGATCAGTCGACGTCGTGGTATCTGGCGATGCGACGCCAGCACGTGCCCACGCAGCTGTGGCTGCACCGCCTGAAGCACACCGACCCGACCCGCGTGCCGGCGATGGCGAACGCGTGGCCCGCCGAAGTGAACCGCTGGTTCACGCGCTATCTGATCGGCGTCGACAACGGCGTCGAGCGCGACCCGCGCGCGGTGATCGAGCAGCCCGACGGCACGCTGCTGAAGGAAGCGGACTGGGCCGCGCACCACGCGACGCCCGTTGCATATTTCGCCGGCGGCGACGGCACCGGTATCGGCACGCTGCTGCGGATACCGAGCGGCGGTCCGCTCGCGCGCTTCACCGACGATGCGTCGATACCGGCGCTCACGCTCGCCAATGCAACGACCGGCGAGCATCGCAGCCGCTTCGAGACCGCGCCGTTCGCGACCGCGACGCGCATGTCGGGCACCGCGACCGCGCGCGTGCGCTTGACCTTCACCGGCGTCGCGAACGTCACCGCCTTGCTGGTCGATCGTGCGCCCGACGGTGCGGCGACGATCGTCACACGTGCATGGACCGACCCGCGCAACCGCGTGTCGGAATGGTTCTCGCAACCCGTGCTGCCGGGCATGCCGTACGACCTGAAGCTGACCTTCATGCCGCGCGACTACACGCTCGCCGCGGGCCACACGCTCGGGCTCGTCGTGCTGTCGAGCGACTATGAAGCGACGTTGCGGCCGACGCCCGGCACGGGCCTTGCGCTCGATCCGGCAGGCACGTCGGTCACGGTGCCGCTGGTATCGTCGTGAGCGATCGGGTACGAGAGTGAGCGGCTGAGCGGGCGCGCCCGGCATGACCGACTGCCGGGCGCGTCCGGTCGCACTGCGGATTCCTCACGAGCACGCGGCTTAAGGATGCGCACGCGTGCCGTTTCGCTCACACCGGCGTCAGCACCGACTCTCCCGCGAAATGCCGCTCGGCATTGTCGAGAAACAGCTGCACCGACCGATCGAGCGCCTCCGGCGACCATCCGCCCATGTGCGGCGTCAACACGATGTTGTCGAGCGCCGTCAGCGCGCGGGGCGGCTCGGGCTCGCCTTCGTACACGTCGAGCGCGGCGCCCGCGATGCGCCGTTCGCGCAGCGCCTCCGCCAAAGCAGCGGTATCGACGACACTGCCGCGCGACACGTTGACGAGAAAACCGCCGGCGCCCAACGCATCGAGCACCGCGCCGTCGATCAGATGACGCGTGTGCGCGCCGCCCGGCGTCGCGACGATCATGAAATCGGCCCATTGCGCGAGCGCGTCGATCCGGTCGAAATAGCGGTAAGGAACCTCCTTGCGCGACCGGTTGTGATAGCCGATCTCGATGTCGAAGCCCGCCGCGCGCCGCGCACATTTCTCGCCGATCCTGCCGAGGCCGACGATGCCGAGCTTCTTGCCCGACACGTTCGGCGGCATCTGCAGCGCGTCGCGCCACACGCCGTCGCGCGTGGCCGCATCGAGCCGCACTACGTCGCGCACGGCCGCGAGCAGCAGCGCGAACGCGTGATCGGCGACGCAATCGTCGTTGGTGCCCGCACCGGTGACCACTGTGATGCCGCGCGCCTTCGCATGCGCGACGTCGATGTGCTCGTAGCCGGCGCCGAGCGCGCCGACCAACGTGAGCTGCGGCAGCAGATCGATTTCCGCGGCCGTGAGCCCCGTGCTGCCGTTGGTCAGCACCGCGCGTATCGTGCCGCCGTGTGCGGCGATCGCCTGGCCGCGCGCCTCGGCCGTCGGCGCGTGGTGAACGTGGTACGACGCGGCGATGCGGCGGTGCGCGTCGTCGCGCAGCGCGATCAGAACCAGCAACTCGGGTTTCATGTCAGCAAGTGTCCGCAGGCGGGAATGCGTTCCAGTGTAACAACGGCGCGCGGCGCGTGCCGTTAGCCCCACGCACGCTGTGGGCACGCCGCCGCGCGCGGTTTGCCAAAGGCCGCCCAGTCAAGTAACTTTCGGCGTACGTCCCGATACTGGAGATTGGCCCGATGAAGCTCGCCCTGCCCGCCCCGCTCCTGGGGCTCGCGTTCGCCGCCGCCGTCGTCGCGCCCGGCGCGCACGCCGATACGCCCGTCGTGGTGTCGTCGAAGATCGACACCGAAGGCAACCTGCTCGGCAACGTCATCGCACAGGTGCTGAAGGCGCACGGCCTCGCCGTCACCGAGAAGATCGCGCTCGGCACGACGCCGATCGTGCGCAAGGCGCTCACCAGCGGCGAGATCGACATCTACCCCGAATACACCGGCAACGCGGCATTCTTCTTCAACAAGGCCGACGACCCGGTGTGGAAAAACGCGAACCAGGGCTACGACACCGCGAAGAAGCTCGACTATTCGGCGAACCATCTCGTGTGGCTCACGCCGGCGCCGGCGAACAACACGTGGGGCGTCGCCGTGCTCGCGCCCGTCGCGCAGGCGCAGCATCTGAAGACCTTCTCCGATCTCGGCAAATGGGTCGCGGGCGGCGGCAAGCTCAAGCTCGCGGCGTCGGCCGAGTTCGTGAACAGCGCGTCCGCGCTGCCGTCGTTCGAGAAGGCGTACGGCTTCAAGCTGAAGCAGGATCAACTGGTCGTGCTGTCCGGCGGCGACACGGCCGCCACCATCAAGGCGGCCGCGAACCAGACCGACGGCGTGAACGCGGCGATGGTGTACGGCACCGACGGCGGCATCGCGTCGAGCGGCCTCGTCGTGCTCGACGACGACAAGCACGTGCAGCCCGTCTATGCGCCGACGCCGGTGATTCGCGAAGCCGTGCTGAAGGCGCATCCGCAAATCGCCGACTATCTGAAACCGGTGTTCGCCAGCCTCGACCTGAAGACGCTGCAGTCGCTGAACGCACGAATCCAGATCAACGGCGAACCGGCGGCCGGCGTCGCAAAGCGCTACCTGAAGTCGAAGGGCTTCGTTAAGTGACGGAACGCGCGGCGCGCATCGCGCTCGACAAGCTAGGCGTCCTGATCGGTGTGCTGACGATCATCGCGGTGTTCGGGATGCCGTTCGTCGTGCTGCGGCCGAACCGCATCGCGGCCGGCACCGGGCTGTCGGTGTTCGCCGCGCTGCCCGCCGCATCGGGCGCGGCGCTCGCCGTGCTGTGGACCGCCGGCGCGCTGTGGACGATGAAGGCGAGCCGCCCCGTGTGGCGGCTCGCGGCCGGTTGCGCCTCGCTCGCGACGCTCGCGTATGCGCTCGGCGCGGCCGCCGCGCACGTCGTCGCACCCGACGACATGCTCGCGCGCGTGTCGCCCGCCGCGAGCGTGTGGGTGCTGCTGTTCGCGTCGGCCGTGCTGGTCGCGGACGCGCTCGCACGGCTCGCGTTCGGCCCGTGGCGGCGCCTCGCCGCACTGGCAGTCGCGATCGCGGCGATTTCGGTGCCGCTGGCGAGCGGCTGGTGGGACGGGCTGTCGATCATGCGCGAATACGCGGTGCGCAGCGACGACTTCTGGCGCGAGGCGACGCGCCACGTCGCGCTCGCGGGCGGCTCGGTCGCGGCCGCGCTGGTCGCCGGCCTGCCGCTCGGCATCGCATGCACGCGGTTCGCGTCGGTACGCACCGTCGTGATGCCGGTGCTCAATATCGTGCAGACGGTCCCGAGCATCGCGATGTACGGGCTGATGATGGCGCCGCTCGGGCTGTTGGCCGCGCGCGTGCCGCTCGCGGCCGCGCTCGGGATTCGCGGGATCGGCGTCGCGCCCGCCGTGCTCGCGCTGTTCCTCTACTCGTTGCTGCCGATCGCGTCGAGCGTCGTGGTCGGGCTCGCGCAGGTGCCGCCGCATGTGACCGAAGCCGCGCGCGCGATGGGCATGACGCGCGTGCAGCGGCTGCTGCGCGTCGATCTCGTGCTCGCGCTGCCGGTGATCCTCAGCGGCGTGCGCATCGTGCTCGTGCAGAACATCGGGCTGACGGCGGTGGCCGCGCTGATCGGCGGCGGCGGCTTCGGCACTTTCATTTTCCAGGGCATCGGGCAATCGGCGGCGGACCTCGTGCTGCTCGGCGCGATTCCGACGATCGCGCTCGCGCTGACGGCCGCTGTCGTGTTCGAGGCCGCGACCACGCTCGCGAAGGGACGTACCGCATGATCGAGATCGAACGCATCGGCAAACGCTTCGGCGAGATCGTCGCCGTCGACGACGTGTCGCTGACGATGAAGCAAGGCACGATCACCGCGCTCGTCGGCGCATCGGGCAGCGGGAAATCGACGCTGCTGCGCATGATCAACCGGCTGATCGCGCCGAGCAGCGGCACCATCCGCATCGACGGCGTCGATACCGCGGGCGTGCCGCCCGAGCAGCTGCGGCGGCGCATCGGCTACGTGATCCAGGGGCACGGGCTGTTCCCGCACTGGAGCGTCGCGCGCAATATCGCGACCGTGCCGCGCCTGCTCGGCTGGCCCGCCGCGCGCACCGACGCGCGCGTGCGCGAACTGCTCGAACTGTTTCATCTCGCGCCATCCGAGTTCGCGGACAAGCTGCCGCACGAGCTGTCGGGCGGCCAGCAGCAACGTGTGGGCGTCGCGCGCGCGCTGGCCGCCGAGCCGGCGATGCTGCTGATGGACGAGCCGTTCGGCGCGCTCGATCCGATCATCCGCAACAAGGCGCAGGACGATCTGTACGCGCTGCAGCGCCGGCTCGGCATCACCGTCGTGATCGTCACGCACGATATCGAGGAAGCGCTGAAGCTCGGCGACACGATCGCCGTGATGGACGGCGGGCGGCTGTTGCAGGTCGCGTCGCCGGCGGAGATTCTCGGCAAGCCGGCCGCGGGTGTGGTCGAGCAGCTCGTCGCCGGTGTCGACCGGCCGCTGCGGCTGCTCGCGCTGACGCCGATCGACGCGGTCGCCGAGCCCGGTCACGCGGACGGCGAACCGATCGCCGCGACGCGCACGTTACGCGACGCGGTGTCCGAGCTGCTGTGGCGCGGCGTCGAAGCATTGCCGGTCGGCGAGGCGAACGGCGATGGCGCGCACCGTGCGCCGGCCGCGCGACGCATCACGCTCGACGCGATTCGCGCGCACGCGAGGAAGCCCGCATGAGCGCGCCTGCACAGCCGGCGCGTGCTCCGCTGCCGCGGCGGTTGGCGCCGCACGTCGCGCAGGTCGCGCGCGCGGCCGCGCTCGCGCTGTTGCTCGTGCTGCTGTTGCGCCCCGCGTGGCTGCAAGGCGCGTTCGCGCCGTTCGCGGACAACGGCGCGCCCGTCATCTACGATCGCGCGAGCCTGCTCGACCTGACGCTCGCGCATCTCGGCACCGTGGCGTTGTCGAGCCTGATCGGCACGCTCGTCGCGGTCGCGGCCGGCATCGCGGTCACGCGGCCGTGGGGTGCGGATTTTCTGCCGGTCGCGCGCAGCGTGGCCGACATCGGCCAGACGTTTCCGCCGGTTGCCGTGCTCGCGCTGGCGGTGCCGGCGGTCGGGTTCGGGTTGAAGCCGGTGCTGATCGCGCTCGTCCTGTACGGGCTCCTGCCGATCTTCGAAAGCACGATCGCGGGCATTGAAGACGTGCCGCGCGACATCGTCGAGGCCGCGCGCGGGATGGGAATGAACGGCTGGCAGCAACTCGTGTCGATCGAGCTG
Source organism: Burkholderia sp. WP42 (assembly GCF_000745665.1). Lineage (NCBI taxonomy): Bacteria > Pseudomonadati > Pseudomonadota > Betaproteobacteria > Burkholderiales > Burkholderiaceae > Burkholderia > Burkholderia sp. WP42. Next base: position 188,089 of record NZ_KN050726.1, read on the forward strand.
CCGCTCGCGTTTCCGGTGATCGTCAACGGCGTGCGGCTCGCGGTCGTGATCAATCTCGGCACCGCGACGATCGGCTCGACGGTCGCCGCGCGCGGCCTCGGCGACGTGATCATTGCAGGACTGCAAACGTCGAACACCGCGTTCGTGCTGCAAGGCGGCGTGATCGTCGGGCTGCTCGCGGTGCTGGTCAGCGATGCGATCGGGGCGCTGGCGAGGGTGGCGGGCGGGCGGCGGGGGTAGTGCGCGTGGGTGGCTCACTCGCGACCAAAACAGAGCCAGAGCGCGACTGACTCACGCGCTCGATGCGGACTCCGATGCGGGCGCCCACAACCATCCCCATCCCCACCGCCCCAACCCTACATCGCCCTTTCACTCGACCCCGCGCTCGACCCTGCGCCGCAATTGGCCGATATACTATGCGCCTCCCAATTCCTCGCACTCGACCATGCGACGACGGTTTCTCTGGCTGATCGTGGTTTCGCTCGGCATTGCGCAACAGGCAGCGGCGCAGCAAGCGCCCGGGCTGCCGGCCTCCGCGCAACCGGCCTCCGCGCCGCAAGCGAGCGCGTCGGCAGCGGACGCCGCATCCGCGCCGCTCGCCAACGATCAGCCCAACGGAGCAAACCACCGCATCACGTCGTATCTGACGAAGAAATTCGGTCTCGCGAAGGAAAAGGCGACGCGGCTCGCCGATATCGTGAACCTCACCGCGACGAAATATTCGCTGCCGCCGGCGCTGGTTTACGCAATCATTTCGATCGAATCGCGCTTCCAGGAAAAGGCGCGCGGCCAGCATGGCGCGACCGGCCTGATGCAGGTCGTGCCGACCGCCCATCGCGGCATGCTGCGCGACGTGAAGGACCTCACCGAACCGAACGCGAACGTCGACGTCGGCTCCAGGATTCTGTCGGGTTACGTGCGCGCGGCCGGCGGCAACGTGCAGGCCGGCCTGAAGAGCTACGGCGGATCGAATGCCTATGCGGCCAAGGTGATGCAGCGCGTCGACGCGTTCCGCTTCGTGCTCGAACCCGAAGACGGCTCACGCAACGCCGCCGATGCGACGCCGCGGATGATACCGGTCAGCGATCCGTCGAGCGCGGCGCCATCGGCGAACCGCAACGCGAAGTAGACGCTACGCGCGCTTACAGCTGCCCCGCCGCGCCCGTCCACCGCAGGTAATCGCCGCGCGTCCAGTCGAGCGACACGCCGACGCGTTTCGTGCCCGGCCGGATCTTCGGCTTGTACATCGACAAGGTCAGCGACTCCAGCGCCGGCCATTCCCGAAACGACATCACCGCGAGCTCGGCGACGAGCGTCTCCAGCAGCCGCGTATGCGGCTTGTGCGACAGGAACGACGCGACGCGCGCGCAGTAGCCGTCGTAATCGATCCACTCGCCTTCCTCACTCGGCTCGCAGCGATAACCGAGCCGCGCATCGATCACGACCGGCTGCGGCGCTTCATGCTCGTGCGCATGAATGCCGATGCGCGCGGGCACCTTCAGTTCGTCGACGAACACGCTCCAGCCGCGCCCGCGCAGGCGCGGCGCATCGATCGCCACGAACGGTTCGTCGAACGGCTTCATGATGCCAGCGGCGCTGCGGCGTCGAGCATGATGCGCACGAAATAGTCGGCGAAACTGCGGCGCAGGACGATCTCGAACGTATCGTCGCCGGTCGGAATCAGCGTGATCGGCGACTTGAAGTAGTGCGACTGCGCGCACTGGCCCGGCTTGAACATGCGCGGATGCAGATCGAGCGGGCAGCCGCGCGCGATCACGTCGCGCACGCGTTCGCCGCTGATCTCGACGACGGTGTAACCGCTGCCGACGTCGACGGCCGCCGCATACAGCCCCTGCATCGCCTCGGCGAGCTGCCCTTCGAGCACGCCGGCCTGCACGGGCCCGTTCGAGCGCACGAGCCACTCGTCGGGGCCGAGCCACAGCACGTCGTATCCGACGCCGCGCGCGACCGTGTTGGGCGCCGACGGCGGCTGGCAGCCCACCACCCGCTCGAACGCGGCGACGAACGCCGCGTCGCCCGGCTCGCCGCGCACGTTGACGAGATCGAGGAACGGCCGCTCGCGCAGCGTGAACTTCTTCGATGCGCGCGCCTGATGCGGCTTCAGCACATCGGCCGCGCCGACGAACGGCGATTCAAGCGTGACGCCCGCGCCTGCCACCGGCGTCTGGTTTCTGGTTTCATTCCACATGCTGGCGCACCCCTTCGGTATCGTAGAAAACCGGGCTCGAAATCGTCGCGGTGATGCGCTTGCCGTCGGCCAGCGGAATCACGACGCTCTCGCCCATCTTGTTCAGGCCGCCCTTCACCACTGCGAGCGCGATCGAGCGCTTCAGGATCGGGCTGTAATAACTCGACGTCACGTGGCCGATCATCGGCGTGGGCTCGGCGGCCGACACCTGCGTGTCCTTCGCGATGATCTGCGCGCCTTCCGGCAGCACCAGCTGATCGTCCGCGGTCAGCAGGCCGACGAACTGCTTGCGGCCTTCCTTCGACGTATCGGCGCGCGACAGCGAGCGCTTGCCGAGGAAGTCCTTCGACTTCGCGACGAGCCCGCCCATCCCGAGGTCGTACGGCGTGACCGAGCCGTCGGTGTCCTGGCCGACGATGATGTAGCCCTTCTCCGCGCGCAGCACGTGCATCGTCTCCGTGCCGTACGGCGTGATGTCGAACTCGGCGCCGGCCGCCATCAGCGCTTCCCACACCGCGCGGCCCGCATTGGCCGGCACGTTGACTTCATACGCCAGTTCGCCCGAGAAGCTGATCCGCATCACGCGCGCCTTCACGCCGGCGACGGTGCCGTTCCGGTAGCTCATGAACGGGAATGCGTCGTTGCCGAAATCGATGTCCTGGCAGACCTTCTGCACGACCTTGCGGCTCTTCGGGCCGACCACCGCGAACGTCGCCCAGTGATCGGTGACGGACGCGAGCCGCACCTTCATGTCCGGCCATTCCGTCTGCAGCCAGCGCTCGAGCCACGTGAGCACGCGCGCCGCGCCGCCCGTGGTGGTGGTCATCATGAAGTGCTGGTCGGCGAGGCGCACCGTCACGCCGTCGTCGAACACCATGCCGTTCTCGTCCAGCATCAGCCCGTAGCGGCACTTGCCGACCTCGAGCTTGTTCCACGGGTTCGTGTACATCCAGTTCAGCAGTTTCACCGCGTCCGGGCCCTGGATGTCGATCTTGCCGAGCGTCGACGCATCGAGGATGCCCACGCTGTTGCGCACGGCGAGGCATTCGCGCTGCACGGCCGCATGGAGGTCCTCGCCCTTCTTCGGGAAGTACCACGGCCGCTTCCAGTTGCCGACGTCCTCGAACATCGCGCCGTGCTCGACGTGCCATTCGTGCACGCAGGTCTTGCGGATCGGATCGAGGAAGTCGCCGGTCTCGCGGCCCGCGAACGTGCCGAACGACACGGGCGTGTAGTTCGGGCGGAACGTCGTCGTGCCCGTTTCCGTAATCGTCTTGCCGAGCGCCTGCGCGAGGATCGCCATCCCGTTGATGTTACCGAGCTTGCCTTGATCGGTGCCGAAGCCCATCGCGGTGTAGCGCTTCACGTGCTCGACCGATTCGAAGCCTTCGCGCGCGGCCAGCAGGATGTCGGCCGCGGCCACGTCGTTCTGGAAGTCGACGAACTGCTTCGGCCCGCGTGCCGCGGCCTCACGGCTGCCGACCAGCCACAGCGGCTGCAGTGCGCCTTCGACGAGTTCCGCGGCCTGCGGCGCGACCGCGCGCTGCGCAGCGACGAAGCCCGCCGCCTTCGCGGCCTCGGCGCCCGCATCGACCGCGAGCCGCAGCGCGCGGGCAAGACCGAACTCGCCGGCCGCCGCACCGACGCTCGCCTCGGGCTGCACGGGCTTGCCCGGCAGGAAGCACGCCTTCTCGTCGTTCCAGCAGGCCTTGCCGCCCGACTGCGCGAACAGGTGCAGCACCGGGCTGAAGCCGCCCGACATCGCGACCAGGTCGCAGGCCAGCGACTGCAGCTTGCCGCCCGTCTGCCCGTTCGAATACGACGCGACGTCGACCGACGATACGCGCCATTTGCCCGATGCCGCCGTGACGACGGCGCCGCTCATCACCGTCACGCCCTGCCGCTTCGCGGCGGCCGGCAGCGCGCCGTTCGACGACGCACGCGAATCGACGACCGTCACCTTCGCGCCGCATGCCTTCAGGTCGAGCGCGGTCTGGTACGCGCGGTCGTTGTTCGTGAACACGACGACGTTGCGGCCCGGCAGCACGCCGTAACGATGCACGTAGGTGGACACCGCGCCCGCGAGCATCACGCCCGGCAGGTCGTTGTTGCCGAAGACGATCGGGCGCTCGTGCGCGCCGGTCGCGAGGATCACGCGCTTCGCGCGGACCTTCCACAGCAGTTCGCGCGTCCCCTTGCGCATCGACACCGGCAGGTGCTCGGTCAGGCGCTGCGTGACGGTCACGAGGTTGTGGTCCTGATAGCCGAACGCGGTGCTGCGCGACAGAATCGTCACGTCGGGCAGCTTGCGCAGCTCGGCCTCGATCTTCTCGACCCATTGCAGCGCCGGCTTGCCGTCGATCTCGGCCCGGCACGACAGCAGGCTGCCGCCGAGTTCGCGCTGATCGTCGACGAGGATCACGCGCGCGCCGGCCGTCGCGGCCGCATGCGCGGCGGCGAGGCCCGACGGGCCGCCGCCGACCACGAGCACGTCGCAGTGCGCGTAGCACTTGTCGTAGCGGTCGGCGTCGAGCACGTCCGGCGCCTTGCCGAGGCCGGCGGCCTCGCGGATCTTCTCTTCGTACTTCGGCCACATGTTGCGCGGCCACATGAAGGTCTTGTAGTAGAAGCCGGCCGGCATGAAGCGCGACAGCTTCTGGTTGATCGCGTACTTGTCGTGCTCGAGCGACGGCTGCGCGTTCACGCTCGTCGCGACGAGGCCCTGGTACAGCTCGATCTCGGTCGCGCGTGCGTTCGGCACCGTGTACGGGCCGGTTTCGAGCTGCACGACGGCATTCGGTTCGGCGACGTCGGCCGTCACGATCCCGCGCGGACGGTGGTACTTGAAGCTGCGCGCGACGAAGTGCACGCCGTTCGCGAGCAGCGCGGACGCGAGCGTGTCGCCCTGGAAGCCCTGATAGGTGCGGCCGTTGAACGTGAACGTCAGCGGAATCGCGCGATTGACGCGGCCACCGGTGCCGAGGCGGTCTTTCTGGCTCATTTGCTCGTGCCCTCTTCGTGTGCGTGACCGGCGGCCCCGCCGAACTTTTCGTAACCCTTGATTTCGTAGGTGACCGTATCGCGCGTCACCTTGAACCAGCGGCGGCAACCCTGCGTGTGCAGCCACTGCTCGCGGTGCAGCCCGCGCTTGTTCTCGCGCATGAACACGTACTCGCCCCATTCGCGGTCGGTCATGTTCTCGTTAGCGACCGGGCGCACGATGTCGGCTTCGCCGCCGCACGTGAACTCGGATTCGGCGCGCGGCCCGCACCACGGACATTCGATCAGCAACATGTTGGTTTCTCCAATGGTGGTCGGGATCAGTGCGCCACGGCGGCGGCGCCGTGCTCGTCGATCAGGTGGCCCGTATAGAAGCGGTCGAGCGCGAACGGCGCGTTCAGCGGATGCGGTTCGTCGCGCGCGATCGTGTGCGCGAACACCCAGCCCGAGCCCGGCGTCGCCTTGAAGCCGCCGGTGCCCCATCCGCAGTTGAAATAGAGGCCCTTCACGTCGGTCTTGCTGATGATCGGGCAGGCGTCCGGCGACACGTCGACGATGCCGCCCCACTGACGGTTCATCCGCACGCGCGAGAACACCGGGAACATCTCGATGATCGCCTGCAGCGTGCCTTCGATGATGTGGAAGCTGCCGCGCTGGCCGAAGCCCGTGTATTGATCGATGCCCGCGCCGATCACGAGGTCGCCCTTGTCGGACTGGCTGATGTACGCATGCACCGCGTTCGACATGATCACCGAGTTGACCACCGGCTTGATCGGCTCGGACACGAGCGCCTGCAGCGGGTGGCTCTCGATCGGCAGGCGCACGCCGGCCATGTCGGCGAGCGTCGTCGTGTTGCCGGCGGCCACCACCGCGACCTTCTTCGCCTTGATGAAGCCCTTCACCGTATCGACGCCGACCACCGCGCCGCCTTCGCGGCGAATGCCCGTCACCTGGCAGTTCTGGATGATGTCGACGCCGGCGCGGTCGGCGCCGCGCGCGAAGCCCCAGGCCACCGCGTCGTGACGCGCGACGCCCGCGCGGCGCTGGATCGACGCGCCCAGCACCGGGTAGCGGCTGTTCAGGTTGATGGTCGGCTCGATTTCCTTGACCTGGGCCGGCGTGAGGAATTCGGCATCGACGCCGTTCAGCCGGTTCGCGTTGACGCGCCGCTCGGTGTCACGCACGTCCTGCAGCGTGTGCGCGAGGTTCATCACGCCGCGCTGGCTGAACATCACGTTGTAGTTGAGATCCTGCGACAGGCCCTCCCACAGCTTCATCGCCTTCTCGTACAGCGCGGCCGATTCGTCCCACAGATAGTTCGAGCGCACGATCGTCGTGTTGCGCGCGGTGTTGCCGCCGCCGATCCAGCCCTTCTCGAGGATCGCGACGTTGGTGATGCCGTGCTCCTTCGCGAGGTAGTACGCGGTCGCGAGGCCGTGGCCGCCGCCGCCGACGATCACGACGTCGTATTCCTTCTTCGGTTCCGGGCTCTTCCACTGCTTCTCCCAGTTCTCGTGATACGAGAGGCCGTTGCGGAACAGGCTGAATATCGAGTAGCGGCTCATGTTAGTGATCCTTCGTTAGCATTCGATGACGTTCACGGCGAGGCCGCCGCGCGACGTTTCCTTGTATTTCGTCTTCATGTCGGCACCGGTCTCGCGCATCGTCTTGATGACCGAATCGAGCGACACGTAGTGCTGGCCGTTACCCTTGAGCGCCATGCGCGACGCGTTCAGCGCCTTGATCGCGCCCATCGCGTTGCGTTCGATGCACGGAATCTGCACGAGCCCGCCGACCGGGTCGCAGGTCATCCCGAGGTTGTGCTCCATGCCGATCTCGGCCGCGTTCTCGACCTGGTCCGGCGTGCCGCCCATCACCGCCGCGAGCGCGGCCGCGGCCATCGAGCACGCGACGCCCACTTCGCCCTGGCAGCCGACTTCGGCGCCGGAGATCGACGCGGTTTCCTTGTAGATGATGCCGATCGCCGCGGCCGTGAGCAGGAATTCGAGGATGCCGGCTTCGTTCGAGCCCGGCACGAACTTCACGTAGTAGTGCAGCACCGCGGGGATCACGCCGGCCGCGCCGTTGGTGGGCGCGGTGACGACGCGGCCGCCCGCCGCGTTCTCCTCGTTGACGGCCATCGCGTACAGGTTGACCCAGTCGAGCATCGACAGCGGATCGCGCAGCGACTCTTCCGAGCGCGCCCGCAGACGGCCGTTCAGCTCGGCCGCGCGGCGCTTCACGCGCATCGGGCCGGGCAGCTCGCCCTCGACCTTGCAGCCGCGCTCGACGCACGCGGCCATCGTGCGCCAGATCGCGAGCAGCCCCGCGCGCACTTCGTCGGCCGGGCGCAGCGCGGCTTCGTTGCGCAGCATCAGCTCGGCGATCGACAGCCCGTGCTCGCGGCACTGGCGCATCAGGTCGTCGCCGGTGCGGAACGGATACGGCACGTCGGCCGCCGCACGCACGCCGTTCACGCGATCGCCGTCGCGGTTCACGACGAAGCCGCCGCCGATCGAGTAATACTCTTTCTCGACGAGCAACTGCCCGTGCTCGTCGAAGGCCTGGAAGCGCATCCCGTTCGGGTGAACGATGCTGGTGCCGCTCATCATCTTGCGGAAGAAGCCGATATGCTCCTTCTCCTCGAAGCGGATCGTCTGCCGGCCGAGCAGCGTCAGCGACTTCTCCGCGCGGATCGCCGCGAGCCGCGGCTCGATCAGGTCGGGATCGATCGTGTCCGGCAGATGGCCTTCGAGGCCGAGCAGCACCGCCTTGTCGGTGCCGTGGCCCTTGCCGGTGGCACCGAGCGACCCGTATAGTTCGACCCGCACGCGGCGCACGAAGCCGAGCAGGTTCGCATCGTCGATGTGCGACGCGAAGCGGCACGCGGCGATCATCGGGCCGACCGTATGCGAACTCGACGGGCCGATGCCGATCTTGAACAGGTCGAACGCGCTGACGTTCATCTGGCTTCCTCTGGGTAGGCGTACGTGAAATGTCGTTGGCGTCAGTACATCAAAGCGTAAAATCGGCCGATAGAACAAAAACGGCATCGGCGTGGGATAGCGCCGCCAAGCCCCACGCAGCGCGGCAGGAAAATGCGTTTTGACGATGGTTGGCGACGCAAAAACACAAGTCGGGCGCCGTGCCCGCGCGCAGAGTGAAACGACTGAGACCCGCCTTCCGGGCGTGACGAGATTGACCGCGATGACATCCGACGTACCCGCTTCCCCCCTCGCCGAACCGGCGCCGCAGCGCATCCGCTTCGGCATCGTGCTGCTGCCGAACTTCACGCTCACGGCCTTTTCGGGGTTCGTCGACATGCTGCGGCTGTCCGCCGACGACGGCGACTACAGCAAGCCGGTGCGCTGCGCGTGGAGCGTGATCGGCGAGACGCTCGCGCCGGTGCGGGCGAGCTGCGGGATCCAGATCACGCCGTGGGAAACCTTCGAGAACGCCGAGCCGTTCGACTACGTGGTCGTGGTCGGCGGGCTGCTGCATTCGGGGCCGCAAGCCGGCCCCGACACGCTGGAGTTCATCCGCCGCTCGGCCGCGGGCGGCGCGACGGTGGTCGGCATCTGCACCGGCGTGTTCACGCTGATGCGCGCGAACGTGCTCGACGGCTATCGCACCTGCGTCAGCTGGTTCCATTACTGGGATTTCGTCGAACGCTTTCCGAACGCCGACCCCGACATGCTGATCGCCGATCGCCTGTTCGTGATCGACCGGCGCCGCATCACGTGCTCGGGCGGGCGCGCGTCGATCGACGTCGCCGCCGCGATCCTGCTGCGCCATTTCGACCATGCGACCGTGCAGAAGGCGCTGCGCATCCTGCTGGTCGGCGAGATGCAGAAGGGCAATGCGCCGCAACCGCATCCGCCGGGACTCGAGCCGGCCACGCATCCGAAGGTCAAGCGCGCGATTCTTCTGATGGAACAGCACGTCGGGCGCGCGCTGCCGCTCGAGGAGCTCGCCTGCAAGCTCGACATGTCGACGCGCCAGCTCGAGCGGCTGTTCAAGGCCGAAACCGGCAAGAGCCCGCAGGCGTTCGCGAAGCAGGTGCGGCTGCGCACCGCCGCGTGGCTGCTGACCAGCTCCGACCGCACCGTCGCCGATATCGCGTCGAGTTGCGGGTTCGCCGACGCGTCGCACCTTGGCCGCGAATTCCGCAAGCAGTTCGGCGTGCCGCCGGCCGCCTATCGCGAGCGCGGCGGCGAAGCCGTGGACGCCGGCGTGGCGGCCGATGCCGTTGCCGTTGCCGATTCAGTCGAAGACATCCCGGACTGACCGGCGCGCCTGCCGTTTGGTTGTGCGCGCATGCGATCGCGCGTGCACGAGCGGCGCGCGGCTCGTGAACCGCTGAACCGACATTCGACGCGGGGCGCCCTGTGCCCCGCCCCATTCACTTCCTGGACCCGTTGCCATGCCCCGCTTCGCCGCCAATCTGTCGATGATGTACACCGAGCACGCGTTCCTCGAACGCTTCGCCGCCGCGTCGTACGACGGCTTTCGCGCCGTCGAGTATCTGTTCCCGTACGACTTCGCGGCCGAGGACATCCGCGCGCGCCTCGACGCGCATGACCTCGAGCAGGCGCTGTTCAACGCGCCGCCCGGCGACTGGGACGCTGGCGAACGCGGAATCGCGTCGCTGCCGGGCCGCGACGACGAATTCCGCCGCGGCATCGACCGCGCGCTCGACTATGCGCGCGTGCTCGGCAACAAGAAGCTGCACGTGATGGCTGGGATCGTCGCGCCGGGCGCGGACCGCGCGCGCCAGCGCGACACCTACGTCGCGAACCTGCGCCACGCGGCGCAGGCCGCCGCCGCGCACGGCGTCACGATCCTGATCGAGCCGATCAACCCGCGCGACATGCCCGGCTATTTCCTGAACCGCCAGGACGATGCGCATGCGATCTGCGCGGAAGTCGGCGCGCCGAACCTGAAGGTGCAGTTCGACTGCTATCACTGCCAGATCGTCGAAGGCGACCTCGCGACCAAGCTCAGGCGCGACTTCGCGAGCATCGGCCACATTCAGATTGCCGGCGTGCCCGAGCGGCACGAGCCCAACGTCGGCGAGCTGAACTACCCGTACCTGTTCGCGCTGATCGACGCGCTCGGCTACGACGGCTGGATCGGCTGCGAATATCGTCCGAAGGCCGGCACGTCCGAAGGGCTCGGCTGGCTGCGGCCGTACCTGTAATTCCCGTATCTCGTCGACGATGAACGACAGTCTCGCGCGCGGGGTGCTCGAGCGGCGACGCCGTCGTGCAGCTGGTGCGTCGTGCGCCGGACCGGCGGCGCCGCGCGCTGCCGAACGCTTAATGTTTCGTTAACGATCCCGCCGTAGAATCCGGTCGATACCTACGATCCCCACCGCCTTGCCAGGAGCCTCCATGTCCACACCCGCACGCTATGACGTCGTCGCACGTCTTCTTCACTGGTTGATCGTGGCGCTCGTCGTCGCGCAGTACCTGATCGGCTGGACGATGCCCGACGTGCATCGCGACACGCAACCGGTCGGCTTGATCGCCGCGCATCTGCTCGTCGGCACCGCGTTGGTCGCCGCGATGGTGTGCCGCGTGCTGTGGCGCGTGACGCATCGCCCGCCCGCCGACACGCTGTCGCCCACGATGCGCAAGTTGTCCGGCGCCACCCATTTCGCGCTCTATGCGCTGCTGATCGTCGTGCCGCTGCTCGGCTGGATCAATGCGTCGTCGCGCGCATGGGCCGTCACGCTGCTCGGCGTCCTGCCGCTGCCGGCGCTGTCGGAAGCCGGATCGCAGTTCGGGCACGCGATGGGCGACGTGCACGGCGTGCTCGCGTGGGTGCTGTTCGCCGGCATCTGTCTGCACGTCGCGGCCGCACTCGCGCATCGCTTCGTGCTGCGCGACCAGACCATGCAGCGGATGATGCCGTGGTGAGCATGCCGGGAACGGCATGCTCGATGCCGTAGCGCCGACGCGGGACGCGCTCGCGTCGGCACCGGGTAGCAGGCTGGCGTCGGCCTGCTACCGCATCGTCGATGTGCCCATGTACCTATGCACGGCGGCCAAGGTCGCGATCTTCCGCCGAATCCCCGCCTTCCCCCTTCTACCGGCCACACCGGCCGCCGCCGCACCGATCGGCGCGTCGCAAACCTGCGCGCGACAGCACCTGGGCCGATGCAGGCGTCGGGGCACCCGCCCACGCACGTCGCGGCCCCTGGCCGTTGCGGCTTCATATTCGATCGCTGCGCCAATCGACGAGCGCGCGCATGACCACCGGTCCGACGACGCATGGTGGCCATTCATTCGCGGCGCCGCATCTCGAACGCCCTGTCATTCTTTCGTCAGCGGGCGTAACCTCACGTAACGCACGCTCCACCGCGCGTGGGGCAGACTGACGACACCTCGTGGATCGCCCTCCGATCATGTCCGTCGCTTACGACTACGCAGCCGGCCTGCTTCGCACGCTGTACGACCGCCATATCGACGGCAGCGCGGTGCTCGACACGGCCGCGTTTCCCGATGCCGTGCGTTTCGTTGGCGCATGGCGCGACATCCAGGCAGAGGCGTTGGCCGTGGCGCGCGACATGCCGCGCATCCCGCGCTTTCACGAGATCATGCGCGAGCAGCGCGACATCTCCGCCAACGACGCGCGCGACTGGCGGATGTTCATCATGCAGGCTTACGGTCAGCCGTTCCCGCGCAACCTGTCGCGCTGCCCGACGGTCGAGTCGCTCGTCGCGACGTCGCCGGACGTGCTGTCCGCATCGTTGTCGTTCCTCGCGCCGGGCAAGCACATCCCGCCGCATCGCGGGCCGTTTCGCGGCATCCTGCGCGGCTACCTGGTGCTGTCGATGCCGACGCGCGCGGACGGCACGCCCGCCGCCGTGCTGAAGGTCGACGGCCGCGAATACCGGCTCGACGAAGGGCGCTTCCTGCTGTGGGACGACACGTTCGTGCACGAGGTATGGAACGACAGCGACGACGTGCGCATCGTGCTGCTGCTCGACATCCGCCGGCGCGGAATGCCGCGATGGCTCACGTGGCTGTCGAATGCGGTGATCGGCATCGTGCGGCTCGGGATCCGCATCCGCGGGCGCTCGATTCCCGTTTAGCGGCCGACCGGGCGCACCTGCGTAGCGGTCAGTCCTCGCGCGCGAGCTGCGCGAGCGCATCGGCGAGCGCGCGAATCGCCGGCTGCGCGGCGCGCTGCACCGGATGAACCAGGTAGTAGCCGAGGCCATTGCGCACCACCTGCGGAAACGGCGTGACGAGCGTTCCGGCGGCCAGCCGGTCGGCCGCCATGCGCGGATCGCCGATCGCGACGCCGTGCCCTTGCTCCGCGGCCGTCAGCGTCAGTTCGAGCGTATCGAGCACGAGGCCGGCGCTGCGGTCGATCTGCGTCGCGCCGACCGCGTCCAGCCAGCAGCGCCATTCGTCGCGGTTGCGCGCCGGATGCAGCAGCGTGGCCCGCGCGAGATCGTCGATCGCGTGCAACGACGCAGCGGCCTCGCGCGTGCACATCGGCGTCAAGCATTCGTCGAACAGCGGCACGGCCGCCATTCCCGCCCAGGTTCCGCTGCCGCGCACGACGATCGCGTCGAAACCGGCGTCGGTGAAATCCGGCGTGTCGTCCGCCGACGTGTGAATGCGCAGCTCGGTGCGCGGCAACGCACGGTTGAGCGCCGCGAGCCTCGGCAGCAGCCAGCGCACCGCGAACGTGGAAGGCACGCGCAGCGTGAGGACCGACGCGGCCTGCGCGTGCGCATCTGCGTGTCGCGCCAGTCGGGCGAGCACGTCGACGGCCACCGCCAGCAGCGCGCCGCCTTCGGCGGTCAGCGTCAAGCCCGACGCATGGCGGACGAACAATGCACAGCGGTAATACGCTTCGAGCTGCTGCACCTGCCGGCTCACCGCGCCCTGGGTCCGGCACAGATGCTCGGCAGCACGGCTGAAGCTGCCGAGCTCGGCGGCGGCGACGAACGCCTGCAACGCCGTTAGCGGCGGCAATGCGCGCGTCAGGTCCGCCAGCGGGTATGCGCCGGCCGCATACCCGGGTTGCGGATTATTCGTTTGTTCGGTCATCGCTGCGTCGCTATCGTGGCGGAACCGGCGCGCGACGGCAGTCGCGACGGGCCGGTCCATCATCAGCGGAGAAATACCATGATTTCCTCGTCCGACGCACTATACACGCGGCAGGTCGATACCTACCTGAAGGCGCTCGAGCGCGGCGACGTCGCGGCGATCTGCGCGTTGTTCACGCCCGATGCGCGCATCTTCTCGCCGTTTCTGGGCTGGATGACGCCGCAGCCGTTCTTCGAAAAAGTCGCGGCGGCGTCCGGCCAGAGCCGCATCACGCCGATCGACGTCTGCGTCAGCACGACCGGCGCACGTCGGGCCACCGGCTATTTCGTGTACGACTGGGGATTGAACGACGGCTCGGCGGTGCGCTTCGAGTGCGTCGACGTATTCGAATTCGACGACGCCGCACGCATCGAGCGCATGACGATCATCTACGACACCTACCCGATCCGCAGCACGGTCGGCGACAAGTACGCGTAACGCCGCGCCGCGCGCCGCCGTTGCGCGGCGCAGCAAGCGCATGGCGTCGCCGGCCGGCCCGGTGAAGCGGGCTGATGCCCTGCTCGATTTGCCGAACGATCGCCTAAACTACAGACCGTCCCCCGCACGCTGCTGCCGGCCCCTGCCATGGCACACCTCTTCTTCGCGGCATCGATTCAACGGCATGTCGACATGCCCGAGCGCGACATCGACGCGCGCACGCTGCGCGACGCGCTGGAAACGGCCTTCGCCGCGCAGCCGCGGCTGCGCGGCTACATCGTCGACGACCAGGGTGCGCTGAGAAAGCACCTGTCGGTGTTCATCGACGGCCATCCGGTACGCGACCGGCAACACTTGTCCGATACGCTCGACGACGCCAGCCGCGTCTATGTCGTGCAGGCGTTGTCGGGCGGATAACGGGGCGCATGCGCGGCGCAGCCAGCCGCGCCCGAGCCCACAGGAGACACCGGACATGAACGACCGATTGCTCGTCGCGACCCGCAAGGGCCTGTTCGTGCTGCACGCCGACGGCGACGGCGGCTGGTCGCTCGGCGAGCCGCACTTCATCGGCGAGCCGGTCGGCATGACGCTCGCCGATCCGCGCGACGGCACGCTGTATGCGGCGCTCCATCTCGGCCATTTCGGGGTCAAGCTGCATCGCAGGCGTGCCGATGCGGACGAATGGGAGGAATGCGCGGTGCCCGTCTATCCGCCGCAGCCGGCCGACGCGGGCGCCGGCAATACGGATGCCGAAGCGCCCGCCGCGCCGCGCGCGCCGTGGACGCTTCAGCAGATCTGGTCGCTGGAACCCGGCGGCGCCGACGAACCCGGCGTGCTGTGGGCCGGCACGATACCGGGCGGGCTGTTCCGCTCCGACGACGGCGGCGACTCGTGGGCGCTGAACCGTGCGCTGTGGGACCGCCCGGAACGCGCCGAGTGGTTCGGCGGCGGCTACGATGCGCCGGGCATCCATTCGGTGATGGTCGATCCGCGCGACAGCCGACATCTGACGGTCGGCATCTCGTGCGGCGGCGTCTGGCAGAGCGTCGACGGTGGCGCGAGCTGGCACGTCAGCGCCGACGGGATGGAAGCGGACTACATGCCGCCCGAGCGGCGCGGCGAGCCCAACGCGCAGGATCCGCATCGGGTCGTCCAGTGCGCGGCCGCGCCCGACGTACTGTGGACGCAGCATCACTGCGCGATCTTCCGTTCGACCGATGGCGCCGCACGCTGGCAGCGCATCGACGCGCAGCCGTCGAGCTTCGGCTTCGCGGTCGCCGTGCATCCGAAGGATCCCGACACGGCCTGGTTCGTGCCGGCCGTGAAGGATGCGTGCCGGATTCCGGTGAACGGCCGCTTCGTCGTCACGCGCACGCGCGACGGCGGCCGCAGCTTCGAGAGCCTGTCGAACGGATTGCCGCCCGCGCCGGCCTACGACCTCGTGTATCGGCACGGGCTCGCGGTGGACGACACCGGCACGCACCTCGCGATGGCGTCGACGACGGGCGGGCTATGGACGTCCGGCGACGGCGGCGAGAACTGGCGTCAGGTGTCCGCGCATTTGCCGCCGGTGTATTGCGTGCGCTTCGGGTAACGCGCGAGGTCCGGCGCGCCGGACCATTCGGCCGGCGCGCCGTGTACGACCTCGCTCAATGCACGCCGAGATACGCCTTCACCGCCGGCAAGCCGGGCTTGCCGTCGATCGTCGTCACGCCGGCCAGCCACTTGTCGAGCGATTGCGGATTCGCCTTCAGCCACTCGGTGGCGGCCTTGTTCGGGTCCTGCTTGTTCATGATCGGCACCATCACGTGGTTCTCGATGGTCGTCGTGAACTGCAGGTTCGACACGAACTTCGCGACGTTCGGGCAGCGTTGCGCGTAGTCGGGCGGCGTGGCGGTCAGCACCTTCGCTTCGCCGTAGTTCGGGCCGAACACGTCGTCGCCGCCGCTCAGATAGTCGATCTTCATCTGCACGTTCATCGGATGCGGCTCCCAGCCGAGGAACACGATCCACTGCTTGTCGCGGATCGCGCGATTCACTTCGACCAGCATCCCCGCCTCGCTCGACTCGACCAGCTTGAACTTGCCGAGGCCGAACTGGTTGCCGTCGATCATCTTCTTGATCAGCGCATTGCCGTCGTTACCCGGCTCGATCCCGTAGATCTTGCCGTTGAGCTTGTCCGCGAACTTCTGGATGTCGGCGAACGACTTCAGGCCGCCCTGGTACACGTAGTCCGGCACCGCGAGCGTGTATTTCGCGCCGGTCAGGTTCGGCGTGGCGAGCACCTTGATCTGCCCGGCCTTCGTGAACGGCTGGATGATCGGGTCCATCGTCGGCGACCAGTAGCCGAGGAACACGTCGATCTGCTTGCTCTTGATGCCCGCGAACGTGATCGGCACCGACGCGATCGTCTTGGTCGGCGTGTAGCCGAGCCCCTGCAGCATCGCCGATGCGAGGCCGGTGGTGGCCGCGATGTCGGACCAGCCGACGTCCGCGAAGCGCACGGTCTTGCACACGGGCGGGTCGGCCGCGTAAACCGCCGACATCGGCGCTGCCATCCCGATCCCGCATACCGTTGCGATCAATAGGCGCTTCATCTTTCTTCTCCTCAAAGTGACGTCGTTTGCTTGGGCTACGGGATCGATGGGTAAAGCCGCGCGCCGCGATCCCGGCGGCGTCGCGGACCGGATGGTTCGCGTATCGGTGCGCCGTTCGCGTCAGCGCCCCGGCAGGCGGCGCTCGTAGCTCGGCGCGTGACCGAACTGCGCGCGATACGCCTTGCTGAAATGACACGGCGAATGAAAGCCGCACGTCGTCGTCACGCGCGCAATCGACGCGTCGGTCGTGCGCAGCAGGTCGCGCGCGCGCTTCAGTCGCAGCGTCAGGTAGTAGTGGGTGGGCGAGACGTTCAGATACACCTTGAACATGCGCTGCAGGTGACGCTGCGACAGCCGCACGAGCCGCGCGAGCTCCTCGAGCGACAGCGGCTCCTCGATGTTCGCCTCCATCAGCCGCACGACCTCGATCAGCTCCGCCCGCGAAAAACCCACGCGCGCATCGACCGGAATCGGCTGCGTGTCGGTGGCGCTGCGGATACGCTCGAGAATGAATTGCTCGGACACCTGCGCGGCGAGCTGCTGGCCGAAGCGCATGCCGACGAGGTTCAGCATCAGGTCGAGCGGCGCGGTGCCGCCGGTGCAGGTGAGGCGGTCGCGATCGACGACGAACAGCTCGTCGGCGAAACCGACGCGCGGAAACTCGGCATGCAGCGCCGACAGATTCTCCCAATGCACGGTGCAGCGATAGCCGTCGAGCAACCCACTCGACATCAGCGCATACGCGCCGGTGCAGATGCCGCCGAGCGGCAGCCCGCGCTCGGCGAGCGCGAGCAACGTGTCGCGCGCGACGTCGTCGACCACGTCGCGGATGCGCACGCCGCCGCACACGATCATCACGTCGGGCAGGTTGTCATGGTCGAGCGCCTGAGTGGGCCGCACCGCGATGCCGTTGCTGGCCTGCGCCGGCTTGCCGTCGAGCGAATAGATCGACCACTTGTAGTGATCGGCGCGGCCGACGTAATTGGCCATCCGAAGCACTTCGACCGCGCTCGAAAACGCGATCATCGAGAAGTTCGGCAGCGTGAGAAAACCGAAATGAGCGAGGGAAGAAACCGGTGAAACGCAGGGGGCGGGTGCGGCGGCGGCGAACGTCACATCGGGCTCCTGGCGAACGGTTGATCAGGTTGCACGCAGCCAGCCCCATGGCGCAGGCCACGGAAGCCGGTATCGGATCGGGAAAAGCGGCCGCGGTGCGCGGCCGCCGGGCGTTACGCTTGCGCGGGCGCGGCCTTCGCGCGGAACAGGTGCTTCAGGCCCGAGAACAGCGGCGCTTTCACGGCACCCGGCGCGCGGCCGAAGCTCTCGGTGATGCGGTCGAGGATGATCGCGAGCAGCACGACCGACAGACCGCTTTCGAAGCCGAGGCCGATGTCGAGGCGCTGGATACTCGCCAGCACGTCGTTGCCGAGACCGCCCGCGCCGACCATCGACGCGATGATGACCATCGACAGCGCCATCATGATCGTCTGGTTCACGCCCTGCATGATCGACGGCAGCGCGTTCGGGAACTGCACCTTGTACAGCAGTTGCCACGGCGTGCAGCCGAACGCCTGGCCGGCTTCGACGATCTCGCGGTTCACGTGGCGGATGCCGAGGCTCGTCAGCCGCACGGCCGGCGGCATCGCGAAGATCACCGTCGACAGGATGCCCGGCACGCGGCCGAGGCCGAACAGCATCGCGGCCGGAATCAGATAGACGAAGGCGGGCATCGTCTGCATCAGGTCGAGGACCGGGCGCAGGGTCGCGGCGACCCACTTGCTCTTGGCCGCCCAGATGCCGAGCGGAATGCCGAGCACGAGGCTGATGATCGTCGACGACAGCGTGAGGCCGAGCGTGATGACCGTCTGATCCCAGAAGCCGGTCGCGAAGATCAGCAGCAGCGATGCGGTGGTGAACAGCGCGAAGCGCCAGCCGACGCGCCACAGCCCGACGCCGATGAAGATCGCCATCATCAGCCACATCGGAATCGCCTGCAGGCCGTGTTCGACCAATGCGGCGAGGCTCTCGATCGCCTGGCCGATCGCGTCGAAGGTCTTTGCGTCGTGATCGAGCAGATAGTGAACGGACTGGTCGACCCAGCTGCCGAGTGGAATGATTTCAGACATGGGAGCCTCGCGAACGCGTGATGGCCTTCAGGATAAGTGCGCGGTCGACCGAGCCGCAGTAGCAGCCTTCGTCGTCGACGACGGGCAGCGCATTCGGGCTCGCGACGACGCGCGCGACGACATGTTCGAGCGACGCGTCGCGCCGGATGCTCTCGATCGGCCGCACCGACGGCGTGGCCTGACCGAGCGCGTCGCGCGTGACGAAGCCGCGGATCTTGCGTTGCGCGTCGAGCACGAACGCATATTCGGCGCTGCCGTTCAGCGTCGCCGCGACGCCTTCCGCATCGCACTTCGACACGAGCGGCACGGCGCCCGTCTGCATCAGGTCGCCGGCCGTCAGGTAGCGGCTGGTGTCGATGCCGTCGAAGAACGCGCGCACGTACTCGTCGGCCGGGTTCGCGATGATGTCCTGCGGCGTGCCGACCTGCACGAGCCGGCCGCCTTCCATGATCGCGATGCGGTTGCCGATGCGCAGCGCCTCTTCGAGATCGTGCGACACGAACATGATCGTGCGGCGCTGCTCCTTCTGCAGTTGCAGCAGCACGTCCTGCATTTCGCGGCGCTTGAGCGGATCGAGCGCGGAGAACGCCTCGTCCATGATCATCAGCGACGGGTTCACCGCGAGCGCGCGGGCGAGGCCGACGCGCTGCTGCATCCCGCCCGACAGCTCGGACGGCAGCTTGTGCGAGAACGGCGCGAGCCCGACCTGCTCGAGCACTTCCATCGCGCGCCGCTCGCGCTCCTTCTTGCCGACGCCCGCGACCTCGAGGCCGAACGCGGCGTTCGACACCACGGTGCGATGCGGCATCAGCGCGAACGACTGAAACACCATGCTCATGTCCTTGCGGCGCAGCGCGGTGAGCGCCGAGCGGCGCGCCGACGCGACGTCGAGCCCGTCGATCAGCACCTTGCCGGCGCTCGGATCGACCAGCCGGTTCACGAGGCGGATCAGCGTGGATTTGCCGGAGCCGGACAGGCCCATCAGCACGAATATTTCGCCTTCCTGCACGTCGAACGATACGTTGTGCACGCCGACGACCTGACCGGTACGCTTGAGCACATCATCTTTCGTCGCGCCGGCGGCAAGCATGTCGAGCGCCTGTTGCGGGTTACTTCCAAACACCTTGCACAGACCTTCGACCACGACCTTGGGGGCATCCATCGAAACCTTCTCCTCGTGTAGCGGGGACTCACGCGTGTCTAGCGTGCCTACATAGTTGCCAGAAAAAACCCCGACCTGCCGACGAATTACGACAAACGCTTGCGCAAATACGACACACCCCACAGCCGCGCCCCGCGGGCCGCGGCGCGCGGCGACCCCCGATTGCGGCGACGCACTACGCGCAGCGTCAGCAACGACGGGCATCGCGTCCCGGACTTGTGCGCAGCAGCGCGACGCGTAACCCGCGCAGTCGGGCGAAAAAACACAAGTGGCGCGCGTCGCTTTACGACAATTTTGCGTCCGATCGGCCGCGTCGCGGCGCCGTGCGCAAATTAAAAGAATGGTCGTACGAAAAGACTGCATCGCGAACGTGTACCGCCACGTTCGCGGGCCGTCGGCAACCCTGAAATTCCCGCATGGCCACTGTGATACATTGCCGGCAACCACGCCATTCGGGACATCACCGCGCGCCTTGCGCGGCGCACGCTCGAGCGGTGCGCGCATGCCGGTTCGCCTGCCGGCCAGAATGGAAAAACCGCCTCGATCGGGCAGCGCGACGATCGAAGGACGATAACGAAATGAGAGAGGGAGTTAGGCGATGACTTGGGCCTTGGCCGCAATCGGCTTCATCGCGGGCGGTATCGCCGCATTGTTCGGGGATGTCTCGGTCGCCACCGGCGCGCTGCTCGGCGCGGTGACCGGATTCTGCGTCGGCTACGCGCTGCAGCAAGGCAGGCGCACGAGCGGCGACACGACATCCGACGCATCTGCAATTTCCACACCCGGCAGCGCGCCGCCATCTGTGGTGGTGCCGCTCGCCGATCGCGTCGCGCGGCTCGAAGCGACCGTCGACGCGCTCACCCACGAGCTCGACGCGCTACGCGGGCAGCTGGCCGGCGCGAACGCCGGCGTCGCGGCCGGCAGCGCCGCGCACGCGTCGGCGGTCATACCGGCGGGCAAACCGGCTGTCACGCCGTCACCCGCCGCGATGCCGCCGCAACCGTCGGTGCAACCGGTGCCCGCGCGTGTCGCCACGCCGGCGTCGACGATCGCGGTTGCGCCTGCGCCTGCCGCTTCGGCGCGCCCGAGCGCCGAGCCTGCGGCCGCCGTCGCACCGACGCTTACGCCCGCCGCGACCACGCCGCCCGCACCACCCGCCCCGCCGAAGCCGCGCGAGCCCGGTATCGCGGAGCGCGCGCTGCGCGCCGCGCGCGACTGGCTGCTCGGTGGCAACACGGTCGTGCGGGTCGGCATCATCGTGCTGTTCTTCGGCGTCGCGTTCCTGCTCAAGTACGCCGCCGACAACGACCTGCTGCCGATCGAATTCCGCCTGGCCGGCACCGCGCTCGCCGCGGCCGCGCTGCTCGCGATCGGCTGGCGCGTGCGCGCGCGGCGCGCGGCATACGGGCTCGTGCTGCAAGGCGGCGGCATCGGCATCCTGTATCTGACGATCTTCGCCGCCACCAAGCTCTACGCGCTGCTGCCGGTCGGCGCGGCGTTCCCGCTGATGGTCGCGATATGCGCGCTCGGCGCGTTCCTCGCGGTGATGCAGAACGCGCTGCCGCTCGCGTTCATGGGCACCGCGGGCGGCTTCCTCGCGCCGGTGCTGCTGTCGACCGGACACGGCAGCCACGTCGCGCTGTTCAGCTACTACGCATTGCTGAACGCGGGCGTGTTCGCGATCGCATGGTTCAAGGCTTGGCGTCCGCTGAATCTGCTCGGCTTCGTGTTCACGTTCACGATCGGTTCGGCGTGGGGCGTGACCGCGTATCGTCCCGCGTTGCTGGCGAGCACCGAACCGTTCCTGATCCTGTTCTTCCTGATGTACGTCGGCATCGCGCTGCTGTATGCGGTGAAGCGCGAGCTGGCGCTGCGTCACTACGTCGACGGCACGCTCGTGTTCGGCACGCCGATCGTCGCGACCGCGCTGCAGGCGGCGCTCGTGAAGGACATCCCGTTCGCGCTCGCGTGGAGCGCGGTCGCGCTGTCGGCGTTCTACCTCGTGGTCGTCGCGTGGCTCGCGCGGCGCCGCGCGCGTCTCGCGCTGCTGTTCGACGCGATGCTCGCGCTCGCGGTGATCTTCGCGACGCTCGCGGTGCCGCTCGCGTTCTCCGGCCCGACGACGAGCGCCGCGTGGGCGATCGAAGGCGCGGCGATCGTGTGGGTCGGCGTGCGTGAACGGCGCCTCGCGCCGTTCGCCTTCGGCCTGTCGATGCAACTCGCGGCCGCCGGCGCGTTCTTCACGAGCCTGCTTGGCGCGCCCGACGCGAACGCGCTGCCGGTGCTCAACAGCCCGTACATCGCGATGCTGCTGATCGCGCTCGCCGGGCTCTTCACCGGCTGGTGGCTGCACGGGCGCAACGAAGCGCGCGCGTGGCATGCGTGGATGCCCGACGTGGGCTCGGCGGCCGCGGTCTGGGGGCTGTTGTGGTGGCTCAGCGGCGGGCTGCACGAGATCCTCGTCTATGCGAGCCGCCACGTCGATCTGCATGCGGACCGCTTCGTCGTCGATGCGACCGCGCTGTTCGCGGCCGGCACCGCTTGGCTCGCGCACCTGGCGCGCCGCAAGCTCGCGTGGCCGATCGCCGAATGGCCCGCGCTCGCGTTGACGCCGGTGCTCGCGCTGCTCGCCATCCGCGCGTTCGATACGCACGACGCGCCGCTGTCCGGCATAGGCGCGTTCGCGTGGCCGATCGCCGTGATCGCATGCTATGCGCTGCTGCTGCGCCAGTCGCGCGCGATTCCGGCCTCGGCTGCATCCGAGGCCTCGGCGGCATCGACGACGGCCCGCGCCGCAGCCGGCGCGCCGACCGTCGCAGCCGTGCCCGCGGCGTGGCTCGCGCCGCTGCACACGCTGATGTTCTGGACCTTGTGCGGCTTGTGCTCGCTCGAAGGCTTCTGGCGCTTGCGCGCGTTCGTGCCCGAAGGCGCGTGGAGCTGGAGCGCATGGGCGTACGGCTTCGGCGCGCTGCTCCTGCTGGTTTCGGGCCCCGGCTCGCGGCTGCGCTGGCCGATCGGCGCGTACCCGCGCGCCTACCAGCTGTGGGGCGCCGCACCGCTCGCCGCGTTGCTGTGGCTGTGGAGCATCGCGAGCGTGACGAGCGACGGCGACGCGTCGCCGCTGTTCTGGCTGCCGATCCTCAATCCGCTCGACGTCGCGCAGCTGTTGATCTTCGTCGCGTTCGCGATGTGGCTGCGCCGCCTGAAAGCGCTCGGCGTGACGTGGCATCCGCTCGCGGCCGATCTCGCGGCGCTCGCGACGGTGTTCCTGTGGTTCAACGCGCTGCTGCTGCGCACGCTGCATCACCATTTCCACCTCGCTTACGACGTCGACGCCGTGCTGTCGTCGTTCGGCATTCAGCAGGTGTTCATGGTCGGCTGGAGCGTGTTCGCGTTCGCAGGCATGTGGCTGATGCGGCGCGACGCCATCGCACGCATCTGCGCGCTCGCGTCGCTGCCGCTGATCGTCGTGATGTGGCTCTGGACCTTCTACGCGAACTTCACGCAGGACGGCGGCAGCTGGGCGCGCATCCCGCTGCTCAATCCGCTTGATCTCGTGCTGGTGGCCGTCTACGCGCTCGCCGCGTCGTGGTTCGTGCGCGTGCGCCGGCTCGGCTGGTCGTTCGGCGCGTATCGCGTCGAGCTGCTCGCGGCGGCCGGCGCGACGGCGTTCCTGTGGCTGAACGCGATCCTGCTGCGCACGCTCCATCACTGGGCGGGCGTGCCTTATGCGTTCGACGCGATGGCGGAATCGACGCTCGTGCAGGCGTCCGTGTCCGTGTACTGGACGCTCTGCGCGCTCGCGACGATGATCTGGGCAACGCGCCGCGGGCTGCGTCCGCTGTGGTTCGTCGGCGCCGCGCTGCTCGCGCTCACGGTGATCAAGCTGTTCGTGTTCGACCTGTCGCACGTCACCGGCATCGAACGCATCGTGTCGTTCATCGGCATCGGCGTGCTGCTGCTGTTGATCGGCTATTTCTCGCCGCTGCCGCCGAAGGCAGCGGCTCAACCGGACGATCGCCAATCATGAAGCGACTCGCAGCCCTGCTCGGCCTGAGCCTGCTGACTTCGTTCGCGGCCGCCGGCGGCCCGCCCGGCGCCGAACGCGTCGCACGGCGCTTCGCGCTCGATCTCGACGGCAGCGCCGCGTATTACCAGCTCACCGTGCCGCAACCCGTCTATGCGGGCAGCCGGCGCGACGACCTCGGCGACGTGCGGATCTTCAACGGCGCGGGCGAGCCGGTGCCGTATTCGCTCGATGCGCCCGCGACGACCGCGGCCGCGTTGCCGCCGACGCGCACGCCGGCACACTGGTTCGCGCTGCCGCGCACGCGCGGGAACGACGACCGCGCACCGCTCGGCGTAGCGGTCGCGCCGGACGGCTCGCTACGCGCGACGCTCGCCGCGCCGGCACGCGCGACGCATGCGGTGGATCTCGTCGACCTGTCTCATGTGGACGGCGACGTCGACGCGCTGCTCGTGCACCTCGGCGACGACAGCTACCAGGGACGCGTCGCGGTCGAGGCCAGCGACGATCTGCACGACTGGCGCTCGCTCGGCAGCGTGCAGTTGCTGAAGGTGGCGCGCGGCGGCGACACGCTGGTGCAGGAACGTATCGCACTCGACGGCATGAGTTCGCGCTACCTGCGGCTCGAATGGCTCGACGACGTGCCGTCGATCGCTTCGATCGACGTCGAGACGCGTCCGCGCGATGCGCGCGCGGTGGAAGCCGCCGCGGTGCCGCGTCAATGGCGCGACGCCGTACACGTGCGAGCCGGCGACACGCCGGGCGAATACCGGTTCGACACCGACGGCCCGTATCCGGTCGACCGCTTGCGCATCGACCTGCCGCAGCCGAATACGGTTGCGCGCGCAACGGTGCAGAGCCGGCCCGATGCGCAGTCGCCGTGGCGCGACGTCGCCGATGCGGTGCTGTTCCGGCTGCAACGCAACGGCGGCGAGCAACGCAACCCGCCGCTCGCGTTCGCGCCGAATCCCGATCGTGATTGGCGCATCGTCGTCGACATGCGCAACGGCGGGCTCGGCGGCGGTCAGCCGGCCGTGGCGATCGGCTGGCATCCGGCCGCGCTGACGTTCGTCGCGCGCGGCACGCCGCCCTTCACGCTCGGAGTCGGCAATGCGGCGCTGTCGTCGTCGGCCGTGAGCCGCGATGCGCTGCTGATCGGCATGGCGCCCGAAGTGCGTCCCGCGCGCGTGGGCGCGGCTTTGGCGACGTCGGAGGCCGCGCCGGAGCCGAGCGCCGACGCGGACGCGACCCGCCGCTACGTGCTGTGGGGCGCGCTGGTCGCCGCGGTCGCGGTGCTCGGCACGATCGCGTGGCGTCTCGCGCGCGGCAGCGGCGAGGTACGCAAGCGCGACGAATGACGCGGCATCGCGCGGCAGGATGACGGCGCCGGACCCATGCGCGGGACGGCGCCCCGTTGACACGGCCGGCCGCGCATTCCATGCTCGCTGCTCGTTCACCGCCCTGCGAGCGCCCATGGTCACCTGCTTTCTTCGTTACGTCGTCGATCCGTACAAACTCGAGCAGTTCGAAACCTACGGCAAGATGTGGATTCCGCTCGTCGAGCAATTCGGCGGCACGCATCACGGCTACTTCCTGCCGTCCGAGGGCGCGAGCAACATCGCGCTCGCGATGTTCTCGTTCCCGAGCCTTGCCGAATACGAGCGCTACCGCGAACGCTCGAAGGCCGACCCGGCATGCCAGGCCGCGTTCCGTTACGCGGAGGAAACGCGCTGCATCGTCAGCTACGAGCGCAGCTTCTTCCGGCCGGTGTTCGAGTAAGCCGCGCCGTTGCGGCGCCGGACGAAAAAAAGCCCCGCCTGCATCCGCGCGGCGGGGCCAACCCATGTCAGTAGAGACATCATGGAGGAGACGGGCTCATCATATCGAGCCCGGCATGGCGTCCCAACCAAGCATTTCTGCTATCCATCTGCGGCGCCGCATCCGCGCGCGACCTGCGCGCATCGCATATCGATAGAACGAAAAGTCGTTTTCAGAGTGGCGGCGGGGTCGTTACCATCTGGTTTTAAGCCTGCGCTTAGCCGGGCAACCATCCCCAAGGAGCGCCCCTTGACTGCATTCGATCAACACCGCCGGCCGTTCGTGGTCGGCATCGGCGGCACCACCCGGGCCGCATCGTCGACCGAGCGCGCGCTGTCGTTCGCGCTGCGCGGCGCACAGGCGGCCGGTGCGCGCACGCGCCTGTTCGACGGCCCGTTCCTGCACACGCTGCCGCACTACGCCCCCGAGCACAAGGCCTTGACCGACGCACAGCGCGAGCTGATCGACGCCGTGCGCGAGGCCGACGCGATCATCATCGCGACGCCGGGCTATCACGGCGGCGTGTCCGGCCTCGTGAAGAACGCGCTCGACACGCTCGAGGAACTGCGCGCCGACGAGCGCCCGTATCTGGACGGCCGCGCGGTCGGCCTGATCGTCACCGCGTACGGCTGGCAGGCCGCCGGCACCGTGCTCACGTCGCTGCGGTCGATCGTCCATGCGTTGCGCGGCTGGCCGACGCCGTTCGGTGCGACCGTCAATACGCTCGAAACGCGCTTCGAGAGCGCCGAAAGCTGCTCGGACCCGAAGGTCGTCGCGCAGCTCGAGACGGTCGGCTCGCAGGCGGCCGAATTCGCGCTCGCGTTCGCGTCGCATCGCGCGGCCACGCACGCTGCATCGGTCGACGCGCTCGCGCCCGTACTGAAGATCGCCAACCAGTAACCGCACACCGCCCGCGCGCGGCCGGCGACGTTCGCCGCGCGCGCGGCGTTCGCTCGTTCAAGCGGCGTCCGCCGCGATGCTCCCGCCGTTCGCGACTCCCCCAGCCGATAACGATTCGGCTCACCGCGTGATTTGCATTAGCCGAAAGATTGGTTCACGCGCGGCGCGGGTTTTCGTACGCTGAAAGCCCGTACCTTCCAAGCGCGAGCCATGAACCGCACGATCCGCTACAAGGGCTACGAAGTCGCCCCCGCCGCCGCCCGTCTGCCGAACGGGCTGTTCGCCGCGAACCTGACGATCGAGAAGGCGAGCGGCGGCCCGTCGCCGCGCGCCGTGTCGTTCGACGCGATCGATTTCTTTTTCGAAGAGGAACACGCGCTCGCGTATGCATCCCGCTGGGGACGCCTGTGGGTCGACACGCAGGCGTGAGCGCGATGCGCGGCAGCGCCGGGCTGCACGAAAATACGCGCTGACGAAAGCTATGCAAGAATCTTTCGTCTTGTAATCATATAACAATAGCCATGTCCGACACGCTGCAGGAACAACATGCAGCGGCAGATCACGCCATGCGCCACTGGACCTTCGAGAGTCAAGGTCCCGTCAAGATCGGTTCCGATGCGCACAAGCGGATGTTCTGCCGCATGCTCCTCGATACGCACAACCCATACAAACCGGCCGTCATCGACTGGCCGCCGCTGAAACCCGACGCGCTCAAGCGGCTCACGTCGCTGCCGATCTGGGACATCGCCGTGCAGACGGAAGGCCGCGCGTCGGTCCGCGTCGCCACCTTCGCGGCAACCGTCGACGATCCGCTACTGCGCAGCGCACTCGACATGGACGGCGGCGAGGAAGCGCGCCACAAGGTCGTGCTGTCGAAGCTGGTGGCCGCATACGGCATCGAGCTTGCGCCCGAACCGCCGTATCCGGCGCCGAAGGACGCGGAGTGGTCGTGGATGGTGACCGGCTTCAGCGAATGCATCGACAGCTTCTTCGCGTTCGGGCTGTTCCGCTCCGCGCAGCGCTCCGGCTATTTCCCGGCCGAACTCGTCGAGACGTTCGAACCGGTGATCCAGGAGGAAGGCCGCCACATCCTGTTCTTCGTGAACTGGTACGCGTGGTACTGGCGCAATCTGCCGTGGTGGCGACGACCGTGGTTCTTCGCCCGTGTCGTCGCCGTATGGGCGTTCCTGATATGGGAGCGCGTCGGCATCGCGCGCGGGATCGATACGGACGGCGTGGCGCACGACGCGAACTTTCCGGCGACGAGCACCGCCGAAATCGGCGACGCACTCGACCCGCGCGAGCTGATCGAGCTGTGTCTGACGGAGAACGACCGACGCATGGCCGGGTACGACGAGCGGCTGCTGCGCCCGACGTTCGTGCCGCGCATGGCGCGGCTCGCGCTGCGCTTTCTGCGGAAATAGGCGTCGTTGCGACGGGGCGGTTCTGCGGCGAACGAGTATCGCGGCCGCGGACCGCCGGCGATTCGTGCTGGCCAACGGGGCGGCAGGTGGCGCCATCGTGGTGTCGTCCGGCTCATGCTGTGCCCGCCGCGCAACGTTTGCAGGCTTGCTCCCGGAGCAAAAACGCACGGTTCCCGATTTGGCCGGGTCGCATCGCGCGCGACACGATGCCGGTCAGTGCGCGGCCATTACCGCACGGCCGTTTCGAATGCGATGGCGCATCGCCGTTCCTACTCGCGTTTCCACTTCGCTGCTCGGCTTGCCGCTCCTCGTAACGGAGTTGCGCCGTGGACAGTCGGCCCGGACGCGGCGGCGATGATCTGACAATTTCGCGCCCGCCGGTGGCTTCGCGCAGCCGAGCGGTTGGAGCCTCCGGCTGCCCCCATCGGCGATTAGCCGAATCGCTCAATTGCCCGCCATATGGAACACGATCAATAGGATCGTTTCAACATGTGCTCTCAATTAGCGAGCGATTGCGCTGCAGCGGTTTCTTTGTCATCGACTGATAGTGAGCGCTGCCGGAAGCCCGCCCGACGGACCAGCGCGGGCGGCGCGATGCGCAATTCAGCATATCGCGACGGCTCGCCCCGCGTCGTCAATCGATTATCCCCCATGATTAACGACATAATAAAAATGCCACTCATGATATTAAAATAGCGAATTGATAAATATGTTCATATTCTTGTAGATCGACATCGTGGTCGCATTACAGAACAGAAAGAAACATGCGACGCGCAAACGTTTGCTATTCAATTCTTCCTACCTTTTCGGGGCCAAAATGCGCGCCATCGCGCAAACAACCCATGCAAACCATTGATTTCACACGACTTTTATGCGTGAACATCAGACCTCCGGCACTTTACAAAAACAATTCTTCATACTTTCGGATTGGTTGTTAATCAATAAATCAAATCGCGATGTATTAACGATTCTTTAAACTTCCACGCACTACATTTATCACTGTTTATCAATTTCCAAATAACGCCTCAAATAAAATTCGCGCATCGATTAAGAGTTTCGCGCGAGCGCACGAAATATTCGTCTAATGAAAGGCGGTGTGTGCGGCGCGCTTATTTGGAGGCAGCAGGACATGAACCGCACATACCGCTCGATCTGGAACGAAGCTCTCGGCGCCTGGGTCGCGGCCTCGGAACACGACTCGGCACGGGGTAAGCCGAACAAATCCGCCGTCGCGAAGGCTGTTGCGGCAGTGGCGCTCGTCGCGGGGGCGACGGTCGGCAACGTCGCGCACGCGCAGTACAGTGCGGGCGGGTTCGGCGGCTCCGTCGTCGCGTCGGGGTCGCAGGCGATCGCGATCGGCGGCAACGCCGGCAGCACGACGACGGCCAGCGGCGCAACCTCGATCGCGATTGGCGCGAACGCGACAGCGTCGGGCAACTATTCGCAAGCATTCGGTCAGCGTTCCGTGGCCACCGGCTCGAGCTCGATCGGCATCGGTTCCGGCTCCACGGCACTCAATACCGGCGCGACCGCGGTCGGCAACGACACGACGGCATCGGGCATCAGTTCGGTCGCGCTGGGCGGCGGCAACAGCAGCGGCACGGGCGGTGCGGTCGCGGCAGGCACGAACGCGATCGCGATCGGCCGGTTCTCCAATGTCGATGCGGCGGCGACGTCGGGCGTTGCGATCGGCGCCAACTCGGTCGTCACGTCGGCCGGCACCGACGCAACGGCGCTGGGTTCCGCCGCGACCGCGGCGGCCAGCGGCGCGACCGCGCTCGGCAACGGCGCGACGGCCAACGTCGCCGGCTCGGTCGCGCTCGGCAAGAACGCCGTGACCACAAGCACGAGCGGTACGACGACGGCAGGCACCGGGGCCGTCGGCAGCGCGACGGTCGGCACGCAGACGTTCACCGGGTTCGCCGGCACGAGCTCGGCCGCGGGGGTCGTGAGCATCGGCAGCCCCGGCGCGGAGCGGCGGATCCAGAACGTCGCGGCCGGGCTCGTGACTTCGGGCAGCACCGATGCGGTCAACGGAAGCCAGCTCTATTCGGTCGCCAGCACGACGACGTCAAGTATCAGCAGTCTTTCGACTTCGACGTCGACGGGGCTGTCGACGGTTGGTAGTTCGATTACTTCGCTTTCTACGTCGACTTCGACCGGCATCAGTTCGTTGTCCACGGGCCTCAGTTCGACCAATAGTTCGGTGACGTCGCTTTCGTCGTCGACTTCCACGGGTATCAGCTCGCTGTCGACCGGGCTCAGTTCGACCAATAGTTCGGTGACGTCGCTTTCGTCGTCGACGTCGACCGGCCTCTCGTCGGCCAATAGCGCGATTACGTCGCTGTCTACGTCGACTTCCACGGGCATCAGCTCGTTGTCGACGGGTCTCAGCTCGACCAATAGTTCGGTGGTCTCGCTGTCCACCTCGACGTCGACCGGCATCAGCTCGCTGTCCACCGGCCTGAGCTCCACCAACAGCTCGGTGACGTCGCTTTCGTCGTCCACGTCGACGGGCTTGTCATCGGCCACCAGCTCGATCACGTCGCTGTCAACTTCGGCTTCGACGGGTCTGTCGTCGGCAACCAGTTCGATCAGCTCGCTTTCCACTTCGACCTCGACGGGTATCAGCTCGCTGTCCACCGGCCTGAGCTCGACCAACAGTTCGGTGACGTCGCTTTCGACCTCCACGTCGACGGGGCTGTCGTCGGCCAATAGCTCGATCACGTCGCTGTCCACCTCGACGTCCACGGGCATCAGCTCGTTGTCGACAGGTCTCAGCTCGACCAATAGTTCGGTGGTCTCGCTTTCCACTTCGACCTCGACCGGTATCAGTTCCCTGTCGACGGGCCTGAGCTCGACTAATAGCTCAGTGACGTCGCTGTCGTCGTCCACGTCGACGGGCTTGTCGTCGGCAACGAGCTCGATCACATCGCTTTCCACCTCGACCTCGACGGGTATCAGCTCGCTGTCCACCGGCCTCAGCTCGACCAACAGCTCGGTGACGTCGCTGTCGTCGTCCACGTCGACCGGTTTGTCATCGGCCACGAGTTCAATCGCGTCGCTTTCCACCTCGACCTCGACGGGTATCAGCTCGCTGTCCACCGGCCTCAGCTCGACCAACAGCTCGGTGACGTCGCTTTCGTCGTCCACGTCGACGGGCTTGTCGTCGGCCACCAGTTCGATCACGTCGCTGTCCACGTCGACCTCGACGGGTATCAGCTCACTGTCCACCGGCCTCAGCTCGACCAACAGTTCGGTGACGTCACTGTCGTCGTCCACGTCGACGGGCTTGTCGTCGGCAACGAGCTCGATCACATCGCTGTCCACCTCGACCTCGACCGGTATCAGCTCGTTGTCCACCGGCCTGAGCTCGACCGACAGTTCGGTGGCATCGCTGTCGACCTCCACGTCGACCGGCCTCTCGTCGGCGACGAGCTCCGTCACGTCGCTGTCCACGTCGACCTCGACCGGCATCAGTTCGCTGTCGACCGGCCTCAGTTCGACCGATAGCTCGGTGGCCTCACTGTCGACGTCGACGTCGACCGGTCTGTCGTCCGCGACCAGCTCGATCAGCTCGCTCTCCACGTCGACCTCGACCGGTATCAGCTCGTTGTCGACAGGCCTGAGCTCGACCGATAGCTCGGTGGCATCGCTCTCGACGTCCACGTCGACCGGCTTGTCGTCGGCCACGAGTTCGATCACGTCGCTGTCCACCTCGACGTCGACCGGTATCAGCTCGTTGTCCACGGGTCTGAGTTCCACCGACAGCTCGGTTGCGTCGCTGTCAACCTCCACGTCGACCGGCCTCTCGTCGGCCACCAGCTCGATCACCTCGCTCTCCACCTCGACCTCGACCGGTATCAGCTCGTTGTCGACGGGTCTGAGCTCGACGGACAGCTCGGTCGCCTCGCTGTCGACCTCGACGTCGACCGGGCTGTCGTCGGCAACCAGCTCGATCACGTCGCTGTCCACCTCGACTTCGACGGGCATCAGTTCGCTGTCGACCGGCCTGAGCTCGACCGACAGTTCGGTGGCATCGCTCTCGACTTCGACGTCGACTGGGCTGTCGTCCGCAACCAGCTCCATCAGCTCGCTGTCGACCTCCACGTCGACGGGCCTTTCGTCGGCGACCAGCTCGATCGGCTCTCTGTCCACGTCGACTTCCACGGGCATCAGCTCGTTGTCCACGGGTCTGAGTTCCACCGCCAGCTCGGTTGCCTCGCTGTCGACCTCCACGTCGACCGGCCTCTCGTCGGCCACCAGCTCGATCACGTCGCTGTCCACCTCGACATCGACCGGCATCGGCTCGCTGTCCACCGGTCTCAGCTCGACCAACAGCACGGTGGCTTCGCTGTCGACGTCCACGTCGACGGGCCTGTCGTCGGCCAACAGCTCAATCACGTCGCTGTCCACGTCGACCTCGACCGGCATCAGCTCGCTGTCCACCGGCCTGAGCACGGTCGTGACCAAGACCGACAATCTCGGCAACAGCACCGCCGCGGCGCTCGGCGGCGGCGCTGCCTACGATCCGACGACAGGCGCGGTTTCCGCTCCGTCGTACACGATGTACAACGCGAACGGCACGACGTCCACCGCGAACAGCGTCGGCTCCGCGATCGACAGCATCAACAGCCAGGGCATCAAGTATTTCCACGCGAATTCGACGGCCGCCGACAGCCAGGCGCTCGGCGCCGACTCGGTCGCGATCGGCCCGAACGCCATCGCCAACAACGCCGGCGACGTCGCGCTCGGCAGCGGGTCGGTCACCGCGGCGCCCAACCCGACGCCGACCGGCACCGTCGGCGGCGTGACCACCACGTTCGCGGGCGGCAACCCGACGAGCACCGTCAGCGTCGGCGACCCGAGCGCCGGCATCACGCGCCAGATCACCAACGTCGCGGCAGGCCAGATCACGCCCACCAGCACCGATGCGATCAACGGCTCGCAACTGTTCGCGACCAACTCGGTGGTGAATTCGCTGTCGACGACGGTGTCGTCGTCCAGCAGCGCAATCTCGTCGCTGTCGACCGGCATCACTTCGTTGTCGACGGGGTTGAGCTCGACTGATAGTTCGGTGGCGTCGTTGTCGACCTCGACGTCGACGGGTTTGTCGACGGCAACCAGCTCGATCAGCTCGCTGTCGACTGGCCTCAGCTCGACCGACAGCACCGTGGCCTCGCTGTCGACGTCCACGTCGACGGGCCTTTCGTCGGCGACGAGCTCGATCTCGTCGCTGTCCACCTCGACCTCCACGGGCATCAGCTCGCTGTCCACCGGCCTGAGCTCGACCGACAGCACCGTGGCGTCGTTGTCGACTTTGACGTCAACGGGGCTGTCATCGGCGACGAGCTCGATCAGCTCGCTGTCGACCGGCCTCAGCTCGACCGATAGCTCGGTCGCCTCGCTCTCCACGTCCACGTCGACGGGTCTCTCGTCGGCGACCAGCTCGATCTCGTCGTTGTCCACGTCGACCTCGACCGGCATCAGCTCGCTGTCCACGGGCCTCAGCTCCACCGATAGCTCGGTGGCGTCGCTGTCCACCTCGACCTCGACGGGCTTGTCGTCGGCCACCAGCTCGATCACCTCGCTGTCCACGTCGACTTCGACGGGCATCAACTCGTTGTCCACGGGCCTCAGCTCGACCGACAGTTCAGTGGCCTCGCTGTCGACTTCCACCTCGACCGGCCTCTCGTCCGCGACCAGTTCGATCACGTCG
>NZ_KN050726.1:222418-223401 GCF_000745665.1 Burkholderia sp. WP42
CTGTCGTCGGCGACCAGCTCAATCTCGTCGTTGTCCACCTCGACTTCGACGGGCATCAGCTCCCTGTCGACCGGCCTGAGCTCGACCGATAGCTCGGTGGCCTCGCTGTCGACCTCCACGTCGACCGGTCTGTCGTCGGCAACCAGCTCGATCACGTCGCTGTCCACGTCAACTTCGACGGGCATCAGCTCGCTGTCGACGGGTCTGAGCTCGACCGACAGCTCGGTAGCCTCGCTGTCGACCTCGACGTCGACCGGGCTGTCGTCGGCGACCAGCTCAATCTCGTCGCTGTCCACGTCAACTTCGACGGGCATCAGCTCGCTGTCGACGGGTCTCAGCTCGACCGATAGCTCGGTCGCCTCGTTGTCGACCTCCACGTCGACCGGTCTGTCATCGGCGACCAGCTCGATCTCGTCGTTGTCCACCTCGACTTCGACCGGCATCAGCTCGCTGTCGACGGGCCTCAGCTCGACCGACAGCTCGGTCGCCTCGCTGTCGACCTCCACGTCGACCGGCCTGTCGTCGGCCACCAGCTCGATAAGTTCGCTGTCCACGTCGACTTCGACGGGCATCAGCTCGCTGTCGACGGGTCTGAGCTCGACCGACAGCTCGGTGGCCTCGTTGTCGACCTCCACGTCGACGGGTCTGTCGTCGGCAACCAGCTCGATCAGCTCGCTGTCCACCGGCCTCAGCTCCACCGATAGTTCGGTCGCCTCGCTGTCGACCTCCACGTCGACCGGTCTGTCATCGGCGACCAGCTCGATCTCGTCGTTGTCCACTTCGACTTCGACCGGCATCAGCTCGCTGTCGACGGGCCTCAGCTCGACCGACAGCTCGGTGGCCTCGTTGTCGACCTCCACGTCGACCGGTCTGTCGTCGGCCACCAGCTCGATCAGCTCGCTGTCCACCTCGACCTCGACCGGTATCAGCTCGCTCTCGACCGGTCTGAGCTCGACCGACAGCTCGGTCGCCTCGCTGTCGAC
>NZ_KN050726.1:225091-261394 GCF_000745665.1 Burkholderia sp. WP42
TCGATCACGTCGCTGTCCACGTCGACTTCGACCGGTATCAGCTCGTTGTCGACCGGCCTGAGTTCCACCGATAGCTCGGTGACGTCGCTGTCGACGTCCACGTCGACCGGTCTGTCGTCGGCCACGAGTTCGATCACATCGCTGTCCACGTCGACTTCGACCGGCATCAGCTCGCTGTCCACCGGTTTGAGCACGACGGATAGCACGGTGACGTCCCTGTCAACGTCCACGTCGACGGGCCTCTCGTCCGCGACCAGCTCGATCACATCGCTGTCCACGTCGACTTCGACCGGCATCAGCTCGTTGTCGACCGGCCTGAGCTCCACCGACAGCTCGGTCGCGTCGCTGTCGACTTCGACGTCGACGGGCCTGTCCTCGGCCACGAGCTCGATCACGTCGCTCTCCACCTCGACTTCGACCGGCATCAGCTCGCTGTCGACGGGCCTGTCCTCGGCCACGAGTTCGATCACGTCGCTGTCCACCTCGACTTCGACCGGCCTCAGCTCGCTGTCGACCGGCCTGAGCTCGACCAACAGCACGGTCGCCTCGCTCTCCACCTCGACCTCGACCGGCCTCAGCTCCCTCTCCACCGGCCTGAGTTCCACCGACAGCACGGTGACATCGCTGTCGACCTCGACCTCGACCGGCCTCTCGTCGGCCACGAGCTCGATCACGTCCCTGTCCACCTCGACGTCGACCGCGATCGAAGCTGCGAAGACGCACTACTTCAGCGTCAACGACAACGGCACGCAGCAAGGCAACTACGCGAACGACGGCGCGACGGGCGTCAATGCCTTGGCAGCCGGCGTGAACGCCAGCGCCGCCGGCGCGAGCAGCGTCGCCGTCGGCGACGGCTCGAACGCGCAAACCGCCGGTGCCGTCGCGATCGGCCAGAACGCATCGGCCACCGGCGGCAAGGCGGTGTCGATCGGCTCCGGCAACACGGCGAGCGGCGACGGCGCGGTCGCCATCGGCGACCCGAGCGTCGCAACGGGCACCGGCGCAGTCGCGATGGGCGCGAACGACACGGCGACCGGCACCGGCGCAGTGGCGCTCGGCAACGCGAACACGGCAACCGGCACCGGCGCGCTCGCGCTCGGTAGCAACGCAGTCGCCAGCGCCACCGGTGCGCAAGCCTACGGCTCCGCCGCAGCGGCCACGGCCACCGACGCCCTCGCGTTCGGCACGAACGCGCAGGCCAACGTTGCCAACTCGATCGCGATGGGCGCGAACTCGACCACGAGCAATGCAGTCGCGGTGTCGAGCATGACGGTCGGAGGCGTCACGTACGCGGTCAGCGGCATCGCACCGGTGGGCGTCTTCAGCGTCGGCGCACCGGGCGCCGAACGTCAGATCACGAACGTCGCCGCAGGCCGCGTCTCGGCCACCAGCACGGACGCCGTCAACGGCAGCCAGCTCAACGCAACGAACCTGGCCATCAGCAGCCTGTCGACGTCGACGGCCTCGAACATCTCGTCGCTGTCGACCGGGATCGGCTCGCTGTCCACCGGCCTGAGCTCGACCAACAGCAACCTCACGTCGCTGTCCACGTCGACCTCGACCGCGATCGGCTCGCTGTCCACCGGCTTGAGCTCGACCAACAGCAACCTCACGTCGCTGTCCACGTCGACCTCGACCGGCATCGGCTCGCTGTCCACCGGCCTCAGCTCGACCAACAGCACGGTGGCGTCGCTGTCGACCGGCGTGACGAGCATCACCAACACGCTGAACCAGCTGTCGACGACGGTGAACAACAACCAGGCGCGTACGGCGAACAACTCCGGCATCGCGGCCGACATGAACGGCACCGGCACCGACCGCCCGACCGTCACC
This sequence comes from Burkholderia sp. WP42, assembly GCF_000745665.1. Taxonomy (NCBI): domain Bacteria; kingdom Pseudomonadati; phylum Pseudomonadota; class Betaproteobacteria; order Burkholderiales; family Burkholderiaceae; genus Burkholderia; species Burkholderia sp. WP42. The sequence continues at coordinate 226,925 of NZ_KN050726.1, forward strand.
GCCGGCTCGAACTCGGTGGCGATCGGCGCGAATTCGAGCGACGGCGGCCGTTCGAACGTGGTGTCGGTCGGCAGCGACACGCAGCAGCGCCAGATCACGAACGTCGCGCCGGGCACGCAAGGCACCGACGCGGTGAACGTGAACCAGCTGACGCAAGTGCAGACGACGCTGTCGACCGCGCTGTCGGGCCAGCAGTCGCAGATCAACTCGCTCGGCACGCAACTGCAGCAGACGGACCAGATGGCGAAGCAGGGCATCGCGGCCGTCGGCGCGATGGCCTCGATCCCGCAGATGGACCGCGACGCCAACTTCGGGATGGGTATCGGCACGTCGACGTTCCTCGGCCAGAAGGCGATGGCGGTCAACATGCAGGCGCGCATCACGGAGAACCTGAAGGCGTCGATCAACGGCGGCTTCAGCGGCGGTCAGAAGGTGATCGGCGCCGGCATGCTGTATCAGTGGAAGTAACCCGTCGCGCAGCACGCCGCCCGTCCGGCCCACCGGCCGGGCGGCGTGCGGCGTGCCGCGCGCTTCAGTCAACTCCAGTTTTGAGGACGTAACCGTGAACAAACTCGCTCTTGCGCTCGCGCTCTCGGCGCTGGGCCTCGCCGCGTGCTCGACCGCATCCGGCCCGACCTACAGCGCCTCCGAACTGCAGCCGCGCGACGGCGTGCGCACGTTCCAGGTCGACTGCCACGGCTTGCTGTCGGGCCCGCAGACCTGCATGAACGCCGCGCGCAAGATCTGCGGCGAGCAGCCGGTGCGCGTCGCCGATTCGGCGCATGCACTGCGCAACCACGCCGATCCGGCCACGCTGGTCTTCCAGTGCGGCGCCGCACCAGCCGAAACGGCCGCGGCCGCCGCGCCCGTGCCGACACCGGCGCCCGCGCCCGCGGCGGTCGAACACGTGAACCTCGCGGGCGACGCGCTGTTCGCAACGGGCCAGGCCACGCTGACGCCCGCCGCGCGCGCATCGCTCGACAAGCTGCTGAGCGAACGCGAAGACCACACGTACACCGAAGTGACGGTCACCGGCTATACCGACTCGGCCGGCAGCGACGCGGCCAATCTCGCGCTGTCGAAACGCCGGGCGGACGTCGTCGCGCGCTACCTGCACGCGCACGGGCTGAAAGCTCATACGATGGCGGTCGCCGGCCGCGGCAGCGCCGATCCGGTCGGGTCGAACGCGACGGCCGAAGGCCGTGCGGCGAACCGCCGCGTCGAGATCTCGCTGAAGCGCTGACGCGCCGAACAGCGGCCCCGGCGCCGACCCTCCGCTATGTCAAACATCGTCATGGCCCTCCACAAACCGGCGTCTTCCGTGCCACAATCGCCGCAGACTGTCGCCGGAACTTTCCGCCCGCGTCGCGCGCCGTGCCAGCTTCGCGCGACGACACACCGGAATCCGGCGGCCGCCTCGCGATCCGCGCCGCCCGATCCGTCGTCAGCGCGCGCCGACGCGAACGCAACCACGACAATCCACGGCGCGCCGTCCGCAGGCCAGTCGCTCGACACCAGCGCCTGACGCGCGACGCCGCAGAGGAAACCAACCGGTGACGTACATCGATCAAGCCGCGTCAGGCGGCACTCGCAGAGAACGACCGGCGGTCGGCATCTCGCTGTTTGCGCGTGACGGCCAGGCAATCTGGGAAAACGGCATTCATCAGAACATCGCGTATCTCGCGATGATGCTCAAGCGCTCGGACCGCATCGGTCCGGTCTACTTCCTGAACGGCGGCGACGCGAACGCGCTGCCCGCCGGCCTCGAACTCGACGGCCTCGACGTACCGCTCGTGAAACCCACGGACGTCACGCACGACATCGACGTCGTGATCGAGATGGGCGCACAACTGCCGGTCGAATGGCTCAGACACGTGAAGGCGCTCGGCACGAAGCTCGTCGCGTGCTACGTCGGCCATACCTACAGCGGTCTCGCCGAAACGCCGATCTTCGGCAAGCCGTCGGGCCACGTGTTCAACGGCACGCAGTTCGACGAAGTGTGGGTGCTCGAGAAGTCGCAGAAAATCGACGTGCCGCTGTTGCGCACGCTCACGCGCGCGCCGGTCCATACGATGCCGCATCTGTGGTCGCCGTATTTCCTCGACCGCCGCATCGCCGCGCTCGCGAGCGGAGGCGTGACCTTCGGCTATCGGCCCGGCCGCCGCCCGTGGCACCTCGCGACGCTCGAACCGAACATCTCGGTCGTCAAGTCGTGCCATTACCCGATGCTCGCGTGCGACGAGTTCTATCGCGCGCATCCGGAGGCCGTGCAACATCTGTTCGTCGTCAATTCGATTCACATGAAGGCGCATCCGACCTTCGTCCATTTCGCCAACAACCTCGACCTCGTGCGCCAGCAGAAGGCGACGTTCGAGCCGCGCATCGACCTGCCGGGCTTCATGGCCCGCCACGCCGATGCGGTCGTCTCGCATCACTGGGAAAATCCGCAGAACTACCTTTACTACGACGTGCTGTACGGCGGCTATCCGCTGATCCACAACTCGACGCTGCTCGGCGACGCCGGCTACTACTATCCGGACTTCGATTCGGCCGCAGGCGGCCGCGCGCTGTACGACGCGTGGCTGCATCACGACGAGCGGCTCGACGACTATCGCGCGAAGGCCGGCCGGCTGCTGCAGGCCGTCTCGATCGACAACCCCGCGAACCTGGACGCGTTCGTCGCGCGCCTGGTCGCCTGAACCGGAGCATACGCATGTCGGACTCCAATGCCCGTCAAGCGCCCGGCGAGGGCAAGCGTCTCGTCGTCGGCGTGTCGCTGTTCGTACGCGGCGCCGGCCAGTCGCTGTGGGAAAACGGCATCTTCCAGAACTGCCTGCTGCTGATCCTGCTGCTGCGCCAGTCGCCGCTCGTCGCCGAAGCCGTGATGGTGAACGGCGGCGAACAGGTCGCCGATCCGCAGATGATGCTCGGCGAATGGGACGTGCCGCTGCTGTCGATGGACGAAGCGCTCGAGCGCTGCGACGTACTGATCGAAATGAGCGCGCAGTTCGGCGCGGACTACCTGCGCGCCTTCAACGAGCGCGGCGGCAAGGTCGTCACGATGCGGGTCGGCAACGACTACGTGATCGACATCGAGCGCGCGATGTTCGACAAGCCGTCGGGCTTCCTGTTCTCGGGCGCGCCGTACGACGCGGTGTGGACGATTCCGGAATTCGAGCGCTCGTGCCTGCACTACTACCAGACGGGCCTGCGCGCACCGGTGACGATCGTCCCGCACATCTGGCATCCGATGCTGTTCGACAAGGCGCGCGCGACGCTCGGCGCCGGCTTGTCGTACGGCTATCGGCCGGGCAAGCCGCGCTGGCGCGTGACGATGTTCGAGCCGAACATCTGCATGGTGAAAACGAGCATCATTCCGATGCTGGTGGCCGAGGAGGCCTATCGCGCGAAGCCGGATTTCCTCGAATTCGTGCGCGTGTGCAACACGCTGCATCTGAAAGAGCATCCGACCTTCGTCCACTTCGCGAAGAGCCTCGACATCGTGAACCACGGCATCACGACGTTCGAAAGCCGCTATGCGGTCTACGAGTTCATGGCCGCCTACGGCGACGCGGTCGTGTCGCACACGTGGGAAAACGCGCAAAACTACCTCTATTACGAACTGCTGTACGGCGACTATCCGCTGATCCACAACTCGCCGTTCCTCGGCAAGGCCGGGTATTTCTATCCGGACTTCGACTGTCAGGCCGGCGGCCGGGCGCTGCTGCAGGCGTTCGCGCAACACGACGCGAACCTCGACGCCTACCGCGAGCAATCGAAGCACGTGCTCGACTCGGTCAGCATCTACAACCCCGAGAACGTCGCCGCCTATTCGGACGCGATCGCGGCGCTCTATCGCGACGCATGACGCGCCGCCCTTTCCGGACTCCGACATGAACGCACACCCGTCCCTCTCCCGCGCGAAATGGCTGATCGGCTGCGCCGCCGCGTCCCTCGCGATCGGCGCGCACGCGCAGGCCGGCGGCGAATCGGCGGACGCGCTGCTGCGCGACGCCGACACCGTCTTCAAGCAGCTCGACGCGGGCCAGTACGGCGCGGTATGGGCCGATTCGGCCGCGTTCGTGAAGGCGCGCATCAAGCAGGACCAGTTCGCGGCCGACATGCAGCGCGCGCGCCAGTCGGTCGGCACGGTGCGTCATCGCGGCTGGGCGCAGATCACGCGGATCCGCTATACGAACGCGGGCACGACGCCGGACGGGCTGTACGCGAACGTCGACTATGCAACGACGCTCACCACCGGCACGACCGTGTACGAAAAGCTCAGCTTCCGCCTCGAGGACGACGGCCTCTGGCATCTGACCGGCTACGTGCCGCGTCAATCGCAAAACTACGCGCCCTAAGCCGCGCGCCCGGAGCCAGCGATGAAGATCAATGTCGCGATTACGATGAACGTGCAGCGCGACTCCGCGCAGTCGATCTGGTACAACGGCGCGAACCAGCATTGCGTGTTCCTCTACATGCTGCTGAAACGCTCGCCGCTGATCGGCAACGTGTGGCTCGCGCACGACGACGGCATCACCGACTATCCGCCGGCGCTGATGATGGACGCGTTCGGCGACGCACTGCGGCCGCTGTCGGCGATCGTCCACGACACCGACCTGCTGATCGAGATGAACGCGTTCGTCGACTCGTCGCACACGGACGCCGTGCGCCGGCGCGGCGGCAAGTGCGTGTCGTACCGCTTCGGCAACGACTACGTGATCGCGGTCGAAACGATCAACTTCGGCAAGAACGACTGGCGGCCGAACCCGAACCGCGTGCAGTTCGACGAGATCTGGACCAATCCGCAGCACATGCATACGTGCGCGGCATATTTCCGCGCGGTCTATCGCGCGCCGGTGATCGAGCTGCCGCACATCTGGTCGCCGTACTTCATCGAACGCAGCCTCGACGCCGACCCCGAGCTCAAGGCGCGGTTTGGTTATCGCAATCACGGGCCGGCCAAGCGCATCGCGTTCTTCGAGCCGAACCTGAACGTCGTGAAAAGCTCGATCGTGCCGATGCTCGCCGCGAACGCGTGCTACGTCGAGCATCCCGACCTGATCGAACACGTGTACATGACCAACACGTTCGACAAGAAGGAAAACGTCGCCTTCAAGCACCTCGCGCTCGGGCTCGAGATGGTGCGCGACGGCAAGGCGACGGCGGACGTGCGCGCGCCGTTCGTCGCGTGGGCCGCGCATCATACCGACATCGTCGTGTCGCACCACTGGGAAAACGGCCTGAACTACCTGCTGTACGACGCGCTGTACGGCAACTACCCGCTCGTGCACAACTCGGCGTTCCTGCGCGACGTCGGCTATTACTATCCGGACTTCGAAATCTTCGACGCCGCGCAAGCGATCGCGACGGCCGCGCAGACGCACGACGCGCGGCTCGACGACTACGCGGCGGCGGCGCGCCGCTGCCTGCAACAGGTCGATACGCTCGCCGAGCACAACGTGCGCACGTATTCGGAGCAGATCCAGCGCCTGTTCGACGGCCGTACGCCGGGCTGACGGCCTTCCCCACATCCCATCCATCCGCGCGCCGATGAATCAGACCATCCGCAATTTCGTCGTGATCGAATCGATCCACGGCCCGTTCCTGATCAATCGGCACTGCGACCTGCAGGCCGACGCGCTGATCAAGACCGGCCGCCCGCATATCCAGCGCGAGCTCGACACGATCATGCACGTGATCGACCAACTGCCCGACGGCGCGATCGCGGTGGACGGCGGCGCGAACGCCGGGCTGGTGTGCGTGCCGATTGCGCACCGGCTGCGCGAGCGCGGCGGCCAGGTGTACGCCTTCGAGCCGCAGCGCACGCTCTATCATGCGCTGGGCGGCACCATCGCGCTCAATGAGCTCGACAACCTCCATCTGCTCAACATGGGGCTCGGCAGCAGCAACGGCACGATGAAAGTGCCGGACGTCGACTACGGACGCGCGAGCGACTTCGGCCAGGTCTCGCTCGTCGGCGAACACGCGGCGGGCGGCACGCCGACGCCGATCGTCAGACTCGATTCGCTCGGCCTGCCGCGGCTCGATTTTCTGAAGCTCGACATCGAAGGGATGGAGATCGACGCGCTGCGCGGCGCGCGGCAGCTGATCGAAACGCATCTGCCGTGGTGCTGGATCGAGTACTGGAAGGTCGGCATGGAGGCGATCGCCGACACGTTCGCCGGGCTCGACTACACGTTCTTCCAGATCGACGGGCTCAACATGCTGTGCGTGCCGAACCCGCGCTGGGACCGGCAGCGGTTGTTCATCTCGGGCGAACCGCTCGTCACCGCGCCGGCTGCGCAACGCGGCGCTGCCGCCGCCGGCGCCTCCGCGATAGCGGACGCCGACGCGCCCGAAACGAACTGGAACCGCGCGCTCGAGCACGAGGCGCGCTGCGAATGGGGGCACGCGATCGACCGCTGGCTACGCGCGCGCGGCCGCGGCCTCGACGACGATGCGATCGCGTTCCAGCTCGCGTCGTGCTACGGCTTCGCCGGCGTGCCCGACGCCGGCCTCGCGGCGCTCGAACGCTTCGGCGACCGGGCCGTACTGCCCGACCCGCTGCGCGGCCGCGTCGAGCTGGCACGCTCGGCGCTGCTGCTGCGCGCCGGCCGGCGCGACGAAGCGGCACGCGCGACCATCGTCAGCGAGAAAGTGCTGAGCGCCGCGCAGTTCGGGTTGCCGATCGAGCGGCTCTACGACGGCCAGCCGCTGCACGGCAAGCGGCTGCTCGTGGTCAGCTACGGCGGCATTGGCGATCAGCTTCAATACGCGCGCTACCTGCATGCGCTCGACGCGCTCGGCTGCGCGGCGGTGACGGTCATCGTCCCGGCCGCGCTGGCCACGCTGATGCGCCACACGTTCCCGCAGATCGAATTCGTCGCCGCGCAGGGCCCGTGGATCGACGCGTCGGAACTTGCACACGATTACTGGTGCTCGTTCCTCGTGCTGGCCGCAATCTTCGGCTTTGCGCCGGCGCCGGAGCACGCACCGACTGCCTATCTGTCATGCCCGCCGGAGCGCGCGGCCGCGTGGCGCGAGCGCATCGCGCGCGACGGCAGCGCGCCCGGCACGCGCCGCATCGGGCTGAACTGGCGCGGTCGCGAAGAGAGCGACGCACGCTTTCTGCGAGCGGCCAGCGTGCGCGATCTGGCGCCGCTCGCACGCCTGCACGGACACGCGGCGTACTGCATGAACCGCGAAATGTCCGCGCAGTCCGAGCAGACGGATCTGCCGATCACCTTCGCGCATCATGCGATCGAGGATTTCAGCGACCTGGCCGCGCTGATGCTCGCGATGGACGCGGTCGTCACGACCTGCACCGCGCATATCCATCTGGCCGGCGCGTTGGGCGTGCCGGCAGTTCTGCTGCTGAGCCCGAAGGCCGATGCGCGCTGGGAAACCGGTTCGCAGACGGCGCTGTACCGCAGTGTCCGGATAGCGCGCGCCGCCCATCCCGGCCGATGGGATGACGCGATCGATCGCGCGCTCACGTACGTGCTTGGAGAGTTCCGGAAGTGACTGACGAAGCGGCCGACGACAAGCGGCCGACACCCGCGATCGGCCGCTAGGCCGGCTCGCGCTGTGCGCGCCACGTGGCGAATACGCGGCCATGCCGTTGCCCGATGCGCGCCACGCGCGCGAAACAGCGCGCCGCCATCCCGCTGAAGCCGCGCGCCTGCTGCGCGAGGCTGCCCGACACACCGCGCGCGATCACCGAATCGTCGCCGCAGGCGCCGGCGAACACGCCGGCAAAATAATGCCGCGCCGCGCACTCGCGGCCGTCGGCATCGAGCGGCTTCAGCGCGCGAATATGCCGTTCGACGGCTTTCAGGCCTTCGAGAAACGGGGCGATGTCGACGGCCGCATCGGCTGCCTCGCGGGCTTCGGCATTGAACTCCCGCAGCATGTCGGCCAGCTCGGCGAGCGCGACCAGCGCGCCTGCGCCATCGCGCCGCTCGTGCACCTCGTGTCCGGTCTTCAGCTTCGTCACCGCCATGCTCTCGCTCCTTTGCGATCCGCCATTGTCCGATCCCGTACCGACGCGTGCTGCCACGCTGTCACGCGGCGGCCGGCGGCCGCCACGAGAAGCGGATGCCCTGCGCCCACGCGACGCCGGAATCCACCAGAATCTCCCGGTCGAGTTCGTTCTCGACGCCTTCGACGACGACGTGTCGCGCATTCTCGTGCGCAAACGCAATGAGCCGGCGAAACTGGTAGCGCCCGATCGCATTGCGCTTGATCAGCGATAGCACCGACCGGTCGAGCTTCACGATGTCCGGATTGCCGACCACCAGATTGTTCAGCGCACTGTAGCCGACGCCGAAATCGTCGATCGCGACGCGGCAGCCGGCCTGGCGGAACCGATGCACGAACGCGCGCCCGGCAACGGGGTTCAGCGGCTCCGTCTCCGTGATCTCGACGACCAGCCGCGCTGCAACCGACGGCTCACGTTCGAGGCGCCGGAAGATCGCTAGCCACGCGCTGTCGAGCACCGCACTCGCCGCCGCGATGTTGCAGCCGTATACGGCATTCGGATCGGCACGCAGCGCATCGATCGTCCGGCCGACCACGAGCCGGTCGAACCAGCGCATCAGGCCGAGCGCCTCAAGGCGCGGCAGAAATGCGCCTGGCGCCAAACTCTCGCCCGCGCCCCAGCGCAACCGCGCGAGGCATTCGTGATACAGAACGCCGCCGGACAGATCGGCCCGGCATACGGGCTCGCGCGCGAACCCGAGCCGGCTTTCGACGAAACTGCGTACCGACGCGGAATCCGGGTGATCGTCCGACGCGCCGAACACGCACTCGATATCGTCCCGATTCCGTTCCCTGTTAGCCTCCAGGCGAGGTTCGACCGCATTCATCCGGCGCTCCGGCAAATGGCGAGCCGCCGATGGACGGCCCGCGCTCACGAAACATATGGCAGATGCCGACCACGACACGTGCCACCGCTTACCCGGCCCATCCTCAGGTTTTCATCTTTTCCGACAGCGTACGTTTCATGCCGGCGCGCCGTCAAACACGGCATTGTCAAGGATATTCAAATACCATTAATACACCACGCACCCGATTCATTGACGGTGCGGCAGGTCACATAACCCGCCGATTCGGAAACAATCGGGTTCGGCCGCCGGCGCCTCTCATCCGCCGACACTCAGCATGGTTCGATTTATTCGAAAACGCCTGAACGTTATTAATTTGATGTGACGATTATGCATTTTCGATATTGGCGGCCGAATCCGCCGAATCTGCCGAAACGCAACGCCGTCGCGCCACGCGGCAGAACAATCAATAGCGAATATTAAGTGTCCGGTCGCGGCCGGATCGAATGCCGCTGCCGCAAGCGAGATTGATAACTCACGAAGCGCAATTTTGAAAAATCAAATAGACAATTGATCTTCAAATAATCTTACGATTATCTGCCGAAAGATGTTTAACAATCTTTCAGACCGGTTAACCTATAAAATTATTTCTGACGGACTTCCCCCTCGGAGCCGTCGATTTTCGTGCCTTCAAACCGTCGAATCTCCCCGTTTCGACGGTTTCTTTTTTTATCGCGTCGCCAGCGATTGTCTCGGACCTGAATCCGGGAATCGCGTTGCCCGTCACGCGAGCGTCGCGCCGATCAGATTCGCGAACAGCGCGTCGTATTCGGCGACCAGCGCCGGGTTCGCCGACGTGTAGCGGCGCAGGATCTCGCGCTGACGCCGCGTGTAGCCTTCCCAGTCGTCGTCGTGCGTATGCAGCGCGTGCAGCAGCGCATCCGCGCCCTTCTGCACGTCGTTGTCCGGATAGTAGTAGCCGAGATCGGGCGCGAGGCTGGCGTTGTGCACGAGCGGATAGCCCTGCCAGCACACGTCGAAATAGAAGTAGTTGAGCGGGTTCGACCATTGATGCGACACGACGACGTCGGTCATGTCGGCGAGGAACAGCGGCGTCTCGAAGCGCCCGACGAAGCTCGCCTTGCCCGCGCGCACGATGTCCAGGTAGTTCATCAGCATCACGAACTCGGGGCTGTCGTGCGCAAGCCGGTCGGCGTTCGTCACGTGCGTGAAGCAGATCGCGTCGGGGTCGCGCCGATACGCTTCGTCGATGATCAGCATCGGATACACGCAGAACTTCACGACGTCGTGGTTCGGCTCCATCACCGTGAGCCGCTTGCCGGGCTCGGTGCGCGGCCGGTATTCGCCGTGCCCGGGCAGCACGGCCGCACGCTCGGTGACGAACATCGGGTCCCACACGAACGGCACCACGCGCCCCGGACAGCGGCGCAGCGACTGCAGGAACGGCAGCGACGACGGCGCGATCTGCGGAATCGCCCACACCTCGTCGTAGCCGCGGTTGATGAACAGCGAATCCCACATCCGGCGGCCGAACAGCATCGACTCCATCGCGTTGATGTACTCGACGCCGCAGCAGTAGCTGACGAGCTTCGCGCCGCGCGCCTTCAGGTAGGCCGTCTGCGCGCCGTCGATCTGGCCGCCCAGCTCGATCACCACGTCGAGCGCATCCTTCATGTCGGCGAACGCGCGCGTGTCGTACACGGTGCGATCCCACGGCAGCGCGTCGGTCAACGGCACGTCGGTCGTGTTGACCAGCGTCACGCGGTAGCCGTGCGGCGACGCCATCAGCAGCTTCGCGAGAAACAGTGCGTTCTGCTTGATGCCGTTGATCCACATGCTTTCGTCGGCGGTGCGCAGGCCGATCGTGATACCGATACGCAGGCCGTTCAGGACAGGAGACTTCATCGTGGGCGGGAGGAGAGATGGACTGGACGCAGTGTAGCGCGGCCGGCAGCCGCGCGAACTATCCGCCAGTCTAACGTAGCGTGCGCCGCCCGACTGTCATGGATCGTCATGCGCCGCGCGGGCGCCCGGCCACTCGAACGTGCGCCCGAGCGCGGGCTTTTCACGCGTTTCCAACGCCGATCAACCTGCTGCTTGCCGCTGCCGCTGCGACGGCAGCCGCCGTCTCGCCCGGCCTGCCGGCCGACGCTCGGCCGCTGCCTGCATCAGCCTTCCGCCATCATCAGCAGCTGCGCGCCATCGGCGACCTGATCGCCAACGCCGTACAGCACTTCGGCGACGACACCCGGCCCCGGCGCGCCGATCGTGTGCTCCATCTTCATCGCTTCCATCACGATCAGCGGCGTGCCGGCCTCGACCTTCTGGCCCGGCTCGACCAGCACCGCGATCACCTTGCCGGGCATCGGCGCGGTCAGGCGGCCGCCGCCGTGCTCGGCATCGCCCGCATGCGCGAGCAGGTTGCGCCATTCGAACGTCTCAGCCGCGCCCTGCGTGAACACGTGGAACGTATCGCCGTCGGCATAGACGCGCCCGCTGCTGCGCACGCCGCCGAGCGTCACGTCGAAGTCGAGCGGCGTCGCGCCGCGCGTCCACTCGAACGGCTGCGCGGCGGCGTCGCCGATCGCGAGGCGCGCACGGCCGCCGTCGTCGTCGTACGCGACCGTCAGGTCCACTTCGCGCTCCGGCTCATGCCATTCGAGCGTGCGGCGATAGCCGGCGTTCAGACGCCAATCCGGCAGCGCGCACCACGGCGAGCGGCCCGCATGCGCGGCCGCGTCGCGCTCGCGCGCGAACAGCGCCGCGCACGCCAGCGCGAGCGCCGCGCGCGGCGGCTTGCGCGGCGCGAACAGCGCGTCGTGATTGCGCTCGATCAGGCCCGTGTCGAGATCGGGCATCGTGAACGGCTCGCACGCGACGATCCGCTGCAGAAACGCCGTGTTGGTGTGCAGCCCGACCACTTCGCACGCGCGCAGCGCGCGCAGCATCCGGCCGAGCGCTTCCGCACGATCCGCGCCGTGCACGATCAGCTTCGCGATCATCGGATCGTAGAACGGCGTGATCGCATCGCCTTCGCGCACGCCGCTGTCGACGCGCACCGGCGCGCCGATCGCGAACTCGACGCCGTCCGGCAGCCGCAAATGCCTGAGCGTGCCGGTGGACGGCAGGAAGCCGCGCGCCGGATTCTCCGCATAGAGGCGCGCCTCGATCGCATGGCCCTGCACGCGCAGCTCGTGCTGCTGCAACGGCAGCGGCTCGCCCGCGGCGACGCGCAGCTGCCATTCGACGAGATCGAGCCCCGTGACCATCTCGGTCACCGGATGCTCGACCTGCAGCCGCGTGTTCATTTCCATGAAATAGAACGCGTCGCCCGTCATGATGAATTCGACGGTGCCCGCGCCGACGTAGCCGACCGCGCGCGCCGCCGCGACCGCCGCTTCGCCCATCGCCTGCCGCACGTCGTCGTGCAGGCCGGGCGCCGGCGCTTCCTCGAGCACCTTCTGGTGACGACGCTGCACCGAGCAGTCGCGATCGAACAGGTACACGGTGTTGCCGTGCGTGTCGCCGAACACCTGCACTTCGACGTGACGTGGCCGCGTCAGGTACTTCTCGATCAGCACGCGATCGTTGCCGAAGCTGCTCGCGGCCTCGCGCTGGCACGACGCGAGCGCCGCCGGGAAGTCCTCCGAGCGCTCGACCACGCGCATCCCCTTGCCGCCGCCGCCCGCGCTCGCCTTCAGCAGCACCGGGTAGCCGATCCGGTCGGCTTCGCGATGCAGATGGGCCGGCGTCTGGTCGTCGCCGTGATAGCCGGGCACGAGCGGCACCGCCGCCGCGTGCATCAGCGCCTTCGCGGCCGCCTTCGAGCCCATCGCCGCGATCGCGTCGACCGGCGGCCCGATGAACGCGATGCCGGCCGCGTGACACGCCTGCGCGAAATCTTCGTTCTCGGACAGGAAGCCGTAGCCGGGGTGGATGGCCTGCGCGCCGGTGGCGCGCGCGGCCTCGATGATGCGCTCGATGCGCAGGTAGCTGTCCGCGGCCGCCGAACCGCCGATGTGCACGGCTTCGTCGCAGGCGGCGACGTGCTTCGCGTTCGCGTCCGCGTCGGAATAGACGGCGACGCTCGCAATCCCGAGACGTTTGCACGTCGCGGCGACGCGGCAGGCGATTTCGCCGCGATTGGCGATCAGAATCTTGTCGAACATGGCTTCGATGTCGTCCGGAAAGTGATGGACACGCCGTCAGTCACGCCACGAAGGCGTGCGTTTTTCGAGGAAGGACGCGATCCCTTCGCGCGCTTCCGCGCCGGCGCGGGTGCGCGCGATCCAGTCGGCGGTCTGCTCGATGAGCGTCGCGTCGAGCGGCCGGCCGGCCACGTCTGCGACGAGCCGCTTGCAGGCCCGCACCGCGTCGGGGCCGTTCGCGACGAGCGTCGCGGCCAGCTTCGCGACCGTGTCGTCGAGCGCCGCGGCCGGCACCGTGTCGTGAACGAAGCCGAGCGACGCGGCGCGCGCGCTGTCGAACACTTCGGCCGTCGTGAAGTAGCGGCGCGCCGCCCGCTCGCCCATCGCGCGCACCACGTACGGCGCGATCGTCGCGGGGATCAGCCCGAGCCGCGCTTCCGACAGGCAGAACTTCACGCCGTCGGCCGCGATCGCGATGTCGGCCGCCGCGACGAGGCCCACGCCGCCCGCGTACGCGTCGCCGTGCACGCGCGCGATCACCGGCTTGCTGCAGCCGTGGATCGCCTCGAGCATGCGCGCGAGCTTGCGCGCGTCGGCGCGGTTCTCGGCATCCGAGTAACCGGCCATCTTCTTCATCCAGTTCAGGTCCGCGCCCGCGCAGAACGCCGCGCCTTCGGCGGCGAGCACGACCGCCCGCACGCCCGCATGCGCGTCGAGCCATTCGAACGCGGTGGTCAGCTCGGCGATCGTCGTCTCGTTGAACGCGTTGCGCACGTCCGGCCGCGCGAGCGTGACGGTCGCCACGCGGCCGGCCTCGCTTACCTTGATCGTTTCGTATCGCATCGGTGAGTCCTCCGCGCCGTCACATGCGGAACACGCCGAAGCGCGTCTCGTCGATCGGCGCATTCATCGACGCGGCGAGGCCGAGCCCGAGCACGTCGCGCGTCTGCGCCGGATCGATCACGCCGTCGTCCCACAGCCGCGCGCTCGCGTAGTACGGATGGCCCTGGCGCTCGTATTGATCGCGGATCGGCTGCTTGAACGCTTCCTCTTCGTCGGCCGACCACGTGCCGCCCTTCGCCTCGATCCCGTCGCGACGCACGGTGGCGAGCACCGAGGCCGCCTGCTCGCCGCCCATCACCGAGATACGCGCGTTCGGCCACATCCACAGGAAGCGCGCGCCGAACGCGCGGCCGCACATTCCGTAGTTGCCCGCGCCGAACGAGCCGCCGATGATCACCGTGAACTTCGGCACCTTCGCGTTCGACACGGCCGTCACCATCTTCGCGCCGTGGCGCGCGATGCCTTCGTTCTCGTACTTGCGGCCGACCATGAAGCCGGTGATGTTCTGCAGGAACACGAGCGGGATCCTGCGCTGGCAGCACAGCTCGATGAAATGCGCGCCCTTCACGGCCGATTCGGAGAACAGGATGCCGTTGTTCGCGACGATCCCGACCGGATGGCCCCAGATGTGCGCGAAGCCCGTGACGAGCGTCGTGCCGAAGCGCGCCTTGAATTCATCGAATTCCGAATCGTCGACGATCCGCGCGATCACCTCGCGCACGTCGAACGGCTTGCGCGTATCGACCGGAATCGCGCCGTACAGGCTGCGCGCGTCGTAGCGCGGCGGCTTCGGCTCGCGCAGCGCGACCGGCGCGGCGATCCTCGGCGCGAGATGGCTGACGATGCTGCGGGCGATCGACAGCGCGTGCGCGTCGTTCTGCGCGAGGTGGTCGACCACGCCCGACAGCCGCGTGTGCACGTCGCCGCCGCCGAGATCCTCGGCGCTCACTTCCTCGCCGGTCGCGGCCTTCACGAGCGGCGGTCCGCCGAGGAAAATCGTCCCCTGGTTCTTCACGATGATCGACTCGTCGCTCATCGCCGGCACGTACGCGCCGCCGGCCGTGCACGAGCCCATCACGACCGCGATCTGCGCGATGCCCGCGGCCGACATCGTCGCCTGGTTGTAGAAGATCCGGCCGAAGTGGTCGCGATCGGGAAACACGTCGTCCTGATTCGGCAGGTTCGCGCCGCCCGAATCGACGAGGTACACGCACGGCAGGCGGTTTTCCGCGGCGATTTCCTGCGCGCGCAGATGCTTCTTCACGGTCATCGGGTAGTAGGTGCCGCCCTTGACCGTCGCGTCGTTGCACACGATCACGCATTCGCGGCCGGCGATGCGGCCGATCCCGGTGATCAGGCCCGCGCCCGGCGCGTCGTCGTTGTACATCCCGTTCGCGGCGAGCTGCGACAGCTCGAGGAACGGCGCACCGGGGTCGAGCAGCTGGGCGATCCGGTCGCGCGGCAGCAGTTTGCCGCGCGCGAGGTGCTTGTCGCGCGCGGCCTGGCCGCCGCCTTGCGCGAGCTGTTCGATCTTCGCGCGCAGATCGGCGACGACGGCCTCCAGCGCCGCGGCGTTCGCGCGGAAGTCTTCCGAGCGCGGGTTCAGTTTCGATTCGATGATCGGCATCGGCGAGGCTCCGTTCGCGTGACGTGGGGCGTTACATCGTTTCCGCGAACAGCTCGCGGCCGATCAGCATCCGGCGGATCTCGCTGGTGCCGGCGCCGATCTCGTACAGCTTCGCATCGCGCCACAGCCGGCCGACCGGATATTCGTTGATGTAGCCGTTGCCGCCGAGGATCTGGATCGCCTCGCCGGCCATCCAGGTGGCCTTCTCGGCCGTGTACAGGATCACGCCCGCGCAGTCCTTGCGCACCTGGCGCAGGTGGTCGCTGCCGGCCGAGTCGAGATGGCGGCCGACCGCGTACAGATACGCGCGGCACGCCTGGAACGTCGTGTACATGTCGGCGACCTTGCCCTGGATCAGCTGGAATTCGCCGATCGACTGGCCGAACTGCTTGCGGTCGTGGATATACGGAACCACCGCGTCGAGACACGCGGCCATGATGCCCGTCGGGCCGCCCGACAGCACCGCGCGCTCGTAGTCGAGGCCGCTCATCAGCA
This sequence comes from Burkholderia sp. WP42, assembly GCF_000745665.1. Classification (NCBI taxonomy): domain Bacteria; kingdom Pseudomonadati; phylum Pseudomonadota; class Betaproteobacteria; order Burkholderiales; family Burkholderiaceae; genus Burkholderia; species Burkholderia sp. WP42. The sequence continues at coordinate 242,887 of NZ_KN050726.1, forward strand.
CCTTCACGCCGCCGTTGAGCTGGCCGAGGATGTTCTCCTCCGGCACCTCGACGTCCTGGAACACCAGCTCGCCCGTGTGCGAGCCGCGCATGCCGAGCTTGTCGAGCTTCTGCGCGACCGAGAAGCCCTTCATCCCCTTCTCGACGATGAACGCGGTGATGCCGCGCGAGCCGGCGTCGACGTCCGTCTTCGCGTAGACCACCAGCGTGTCGCAGTCGGGGCCGTTGGTGATCCACATCTTCGTGCCGTTGAGCACGTAGCGGTCGCCGTGCTTGTCCGCGCGCAGCTTCATGCTGACGACGTCGGAGCCGGCGTTCGGCTCGCTCATCGCGAGCGCGCCGATGTGTTCGCCCGACACGAGCTTCGGCAGGTACTTGCGCTTTTGCGCGTCGCTGCCGTTGCGGTGGATCTGGTTCACGCACAGGTTCGAGTGCGCGCCGTACGACAGGCCGATCGACGCCGAGGCGCGCGAGATCTCCTCCATCGCGACCATGTGCGCCGTGTAGCCCATGTTCGCGCCGCCGTATTCCTCGGAGACGGTCATGCCGAGCACGCCGAGATCGCCGAACTTCTTCCACAGATCCATCGGAAACTGGTCGGTGCGGTCGACCTCCGCCGCGCGCGGCGTGATTTCCTTCGCCGCGAACGTCGCGACGGCGTCGCGCAGCATCTCGATGTCTTCACCGAGCATGAATTGCACGCCAGGCAGGTTGATCATGTCTCCTCCGTCTCCAGAAAGTTGCGCATGCGCCGATTTCTGAGTTTCGCTCAAATCGGATCAATGCGTCGATTCATTAAGCCAATGCAGCGTATATTTCGCACAGTTTCGCGCGTCGTCCGGTTTGGCGTCAATAGTTTTTTGAGTGACACTCAGATATCATTGCGGGCATGACAGACGCCCGCCCCGACACCATGACCGCCACCGCCAAAGCCGAGCGCGCCGAGCCGTCGCGCGCCCCCGCCGGGCGCAAGTCCCAGCAGCGCGTGCAGGACATCCTGCGCGCCGGGCGCGAGGTGTTCGCCGAAAAGGGCTACGAGCATGCGACGGCTGCCGAGATCGCGCAGCGCGTCGGCGTGTCGGAGGCGACGGTGTTCAGCTATTTCCGCGGCAAGCGCGAGCTGTGCGCGCGCGTGATCGCCGACTGGTACGACGAGATCATCGCCGCGTTCGAACTCGGCATGCCGCAGGACGCGTCGGTGCAGCAGCAGTTCGCGTTCATCGTGCGCACGCACCTGCGGCTGATGCTGGTGAACGGCACGGGGCTGTGTGCGCTGGTGCTGTCGGAAGGCCGCGCGAAGCAGCATGCGCTGAGCGACGAGCTGACCGCGCTGCAGCGCCGCTACACGGCGCCGCTGATGGATGTGCTGGCGCGCGGCCAGGCGGCCGGCCAGGTGCGCGGCGACATGCCGCTGAGCCTGCTGCGCTCGATGGTGTTCGGGCCGATCGAGCACGTGCTGTGGGACGCGATCCTCGGGCACCGAAAGCTCGACACGGAAACGACGGCCACGCAGCTGATCGACATGCTGTGGGCGGCCGTGCAGCCGCCCGCGCCGGAGCAGGCGGCGCTGGTGCGCTTCAGGAACGAGGTGGCCGAAGCGATGCGCCGGCTGGAAGGACACGCGCCGGAGGCATGATGCGGGCGGCGGTGTTGTGCCGCCGTAACCCCCAACTCGACGCGCGTGGCGCGGTGGCGCCTCGCTGCCGCTACGACGCGTCCGCGGCCCGCAACGGCGCGCGGCTTTGCTCGTTGTTCAAATGGACGAACTTGCGCAACAGCCGCACCAGTTCGCGTGAGTCGTCTTCGCCCATCCCGTCGAACAGGCCCGCGCGCAACGCCTGCACCGACGGAATCAGATGCGTGAGCAGTTCGACGCCCGCCGGCGTCAACAGCAGGCGCCGCTGCCGCCGCGGCAGCACTTCGCGCACGATCAACCCTTTCGCTTCGAGGCGTGCCGCCAGATCGGCGGTCGTCGACGTGTCGAGCGCGACGCGCTGCGCCAGCGTCACCTGGTCGAGCCCGGGGCTTTCCTGGAGCATCCTCAGCACCGCGTACTGCACCGGCGTGACGTCGCGCCCCAGCTTCTCGTAGAACATCGCCACCGCGATCTGGTGCGCGCGCCGGATCAGGTGCCCCGGTTCGTCGTACAGATCGAACGGGAAAGCCGGCACGTCGGCGGGGTTCGTTTTTTCCATGGATGAGTCGGTCACATAAGGCGGCGCGCGCGGTTGCGCGCGCCAGCGGCATCGCGCAGCGTCGCGCCATTGGCCGGGAAAACCAGTATACCGCCCGCCTTGTCGTCGCCCATTTCGATAAGTACACTGAATCTCATTCAGTACACGGAATGAAGAAGTGCCGACCACCGGCACCGCCCCGAAGGAGACGACGAACGTGTTTCTCAAGAACGCTTGGTACGTGGCATGCACGCCCGATGAAATCGACGGCAAGCCGCTCGGCCGCAAAATCTGCAACGAATCGATGGTGTTCTATCGCGCGGCGGACGGCCGCGTCGCCGCGCTCGAGGATTTCTGCCCGCACCGCGGCGCGCCGCTGTCGCTCGGCTTCGTGCGCGACGGCGTGCTCGTCTGCGGCTATCACGGGCTGGAGATGGGCTGCAACGGCAAGACGGCGGCGATGCCCGGCCAGCGCGTCGGCGGCTTTCCGGCGATCCGCAGCTTTCCGGTGGTCGAGCGTTACGGCTTCGTGTGGGTGTGGCCGGGCGATGCGTCCCGCGCCGATCCGGCCGCCCTGCCCGCGCTGACGTGGGCCGACGATCCGGCGTGGGCGCACGGCGGCGGCCTGTATCACATCCGTTGCGACTACCGGCTGATGATCGACAACCTGATGGACCTCACGCACGAGACCTACGTGCACGCGACGAGCATCGGCCAGAAGGAAATCGACGAAGCACCGCCGAAGACCACCAGCCACGGCGACGAAGTCGTCACGAGCCGCTTCATGCACAACGTGATGCCGCCGCCGTTCTGGCAGATGGCGCTGCGCGGCAACGGGCTCGCCGACGACGTGCCGGTCGACCGCTGGCAGATCTGCCGCTTCACGCCACCGAGCCACGTGATGATCGAAGTGGGCGTCGCGCATGCGGGCCACGGCGGCTACGACGCGCCGGCGGAGCACAAGGCGTCGTCGATCGTCGTCGACTTCATCACGCCGGAAACCGACGGTTCGATCTGGTATTTCTGGGGAATGGCGCGCAACTTCCGGCCCGACGACGATGCGCTGACCGCGACGATCCGCGAAGGCCAGGGCAAGATCTTCGCCGAGGATCTCGAGATGCTCGAGCGCCAGCAGCGCAATCTCGAGCAATGGCCCGAGCGCAAGCTGCTGAAGCTCAATATCGACGCGGGCGGCGTGCTGTCGCGCAAGGTGATCGACCGGTTGCTCGCCGCCGAGGAGGCCGGCGGCGCGCCGTCGGCCACGGCTGCGGTCGTGCGGATCGAGGCGGCGTCGTGAGCGCGCCGACGCTGACCGTCCGGGTGGCCCGCAAGTGGCAGGAAGCGCGCGACATCTGCGGCTTCGAATTCGTCGCCGACGACGGTTCGCCGCTGCCCCGCTTCGACGCCGGCGCCCATATCGACGTCCATCTGCCGGGCGGCCTCGTGCGCCAGTATTCGCTGTGCAACGACCCGCGCCACGGCGATCGCTATCGGATAGCGGTGCTGCGCGACGCCGACGGCCGCGGCGGCTCACGTGCGATTCACGATGAGGTCAGGCAGGGCGACACGCTGCGCATCGGCATGCCGCGCAATCAGTTCCCGCTCGCGCGCGACGCTTCGCATCATCTGCTGCTCGCCGGCGGCATCGGCGTCACGCCGATGCTCAGCATGGCCGAACAGTTGTCCGCGGCCGGCGAGTCGTTCGACCTGCATTACTGCGCGCGCTCGCTCGAACGCATGGCGTTCGTCGAGCAGATCAATACCGCCGCGTTCCGCGACCGCACGCGCCTGCACGTCGACGACGGCGACGCCGCGCAACGCTTCGATCTCCCCGCGGTGCTCGACGCGGCGCCTGCCGGCACGCACCTGTACGTCTGCGGCCCGCGCGGTTTCATGGACGCGGTGCTGGACGCCGCACGCGCCCGCGGCTGGCCCGACGCGCGGCTGCACTACGAGTTCTTCGGCGGCGCGGTCGTCGCGTCGGGTGCGGAGCGCGCGTTCCAGGTCCGGCTCGCGAGCAGCGGCAAGGTGGTCGACGTGCCGGCGGACTGCACGGTCGTCGCCGCGCTCGCGGCCCACGGCATCGACGTGCTGACCTCGTGCGAGCAGGGCGTATGCGGCACCTGCGTGACGCGCGTGCTCGAAGGCGAGCCCGACCATCGCGATTCGTATCTGACGGAAGCGGAACAGGCCGCCGGCGACCAGTTCATGCCGTGCTGTTCGCGTGCCCGCAGCGACCTGCTCGTGCTCGACCTGTAGACGCGGCACGCGGGCGGCCATAGGCCGCCGTTCACGATGCAGCAGACGATCGACGTGTACCCCACACGTCGGTCACTTCGCGAGCCGAGCCCGCGACGGCTTCGACGCACGCCGCCCCACATTTACAATTGAAAACGATTCTCATTACATATATCATGCGCATCCTGCCGCGGTGACGCATTTCGGACGCTGCGGCTCTTTCCTCAGCACTCCGTCATTGAACGATTCATGTCATTTCGTCGACCGCTCCGCCGCGCGCGGGCTTTGCGTCCGTGGCGCGCGGGCCTGCCTGCCCTGATCACCCTTTGCGTCGCCGGCGGCGCACACGCGCAGGCCCAGCGTGCCGCGCCTGCCTCGGCGGCCTCGGCGGCCGACGCGGCGTCGCCCGCCGCGCCGCCCGCGGCCGAGCGCGAACTGCCGGCGATCAGCATCAGCGCGTCGGCGGTCGCCGATCCGACCGTCGGCTACCAGCCGCGCACCAGCAGCATCGCGGGCGGCGACGATCGCGCGCTCAAGGACATTCCGCAATCGATCGCCGTCGTCAGCAGCGCCGTGATGGAGGACCAGCACGCGAACTCGCTCGACGACGTGCTCGGCAACGTCAGCGGCATCACGCAGACCAACACGCTCGGCGGCACGCGCGATGCGTTCATCAAGCGCGGTTTCGGTTCGAACAACGACGGCTCGGTGCTCGTCGACGGCGTCCGTACGCCGGTGCTGCACAGCTATCTCGCGACGATCGATCGCGTCGAAGTGCTGAAGGGCCCGGCTTCGCTGCTGTACGGGATGCAGGACCCGGGCGGCGTGATCAATCTCGTCACGCGCAAGCCGGAGGCCGAATTCGGCGGCTCGATCTCGGCATCGCGCACGAGCCATGGCGGCAGCAGCGCGCAGTTCGACCTCACCGGCCCGCTCGGCAAGCCGGGGCAGGTCGCCGGCGGCACGCTCGCGTTCCGCCTCACCGGCGAATACGACACGAGCCGCTACTGGCGCAGCTTCGGCCGCGAGCGCGATGCGCTGATCGCGCCCGCGCTGTCGTGGCACGACGCGAACACGTCGATCGACGTCGCCTATCAATACGTCGACTACACGACGCCGTTCGACCGCGGCACCGTGCTCGTCAACGGCCGCCCCGACGATGCGCTGCGCTACCGCCGCTACGAGGAGGCGTGGTCGCAGAGCGGCGGCATCCAGGAAACGCTGCGCGCGCGCATCGAGCATCGCTTCTCCGACGCGTGGCGTGTCCGCGCGACCTACGGCTGGGGCCGCGATCGCTACGATCAGTACCTCACGCGCGCGGCTGCGTTCAACAGCAAGACCGGCGCGCTGACGCGCTCGTCCGACGCGAACCTCGGCCGCAACGACGCCGACCAGATCGCGACGCTCGGCCTGCTCGGCAACCTGACGCTCGCCGGGATGCACCATGCGCTGTACATCGGCGGCGAATACGAACTGCAGCGCAGCTTCCGCGGCGACACGATCCGCGGCACGGCGACCAAGGGCTTCGATCTCTACGATCCCGTGTACGGCCTGCTCGCGCCGGGCGGCACCGTCAGCGCGAAGCAAAGCGATTCGCTGTCGAAAGTCCACGCGTATTCGATGATCGTGCAGGACACGGTGAAGCTCACCGAGCGGCTCACCGCGTCGGCGGGGCTGCGCTGGGAGGACTGGCAGCAGGAATCGGGAATGGGCCGGCCGTTCGTGTTCGCCGACCGCTCGCACGGCAACGTGTGGCTGCCGCAGTTCGGGCTCGCGTATGCGCTCACGCCGTCGCTGACCGCGTACGCGAACGTGAGCCGCTCGTTCAAGCCGAACGTCGCGTCGAACGTCGCCGCGCCGCTCGCGCCGGAGTTCGGCCGCGTGCTGGAGGCCGGGCTGAAGTTCAGCATGACGCCCGCGATCAGCGGCACGCTCGCCGCCTACCAGATCGACAAGCGCAACGTCGCGGTCACCGTCGGCGACCTCACGTCGACGATCGGCACTGCGCGCTCGCGCGGGATCGAGCTCGACGTCGCCGGGCAGCTCACGCGGCACCTGAGCCTGATCGGCAGCTACGCCTACACGAACGCGAACGATCGCGACAGCAACACGCCGCTCGTCAACGTCGCGCGCCACACCGGCAGCCTGTTCGCGGTGTACGACACGGCGATCGCGAATCTGCCCGGACGCTGGCGCTTCGGCGGCGGCGCGCGGCTGGTCGGCGCGCGGCCCGGCGACACCGCCAACAGCTTCACGCTGCCCGGCTACGTGACGGTCGATGCGTTCGCCGCGTATGAAACGATGGTCGGCAAGTTCCCGACGCGCATCCAGCTGAACGTGAAGAACCTGCTCGACAAGACCTACTACCCGTCGAGCAACAGCAACCTGATCGTGGCGGTCGGCGAGCCGCGGCTCGTCACGCTGACGACCACGGTGTCGTTCTGATGTGCGGCGGCCGCGCGCCACACGCGCGTCACGGCCGCCAGCGATACACGACGAGACTCGAACCGTTGTAATTGTCCTTCGTGATCACGTACTCGCCCGTCGAGCGCAGATACGCGCGAATTCCGTACATCGAGTCGACGTCGTTGCCGACATCCATCGCCGCCGTGTTCGAGTTCGTCAGCGTGGTGACGAGGCTACCGGTGTTCAGATCGAACACGTCGACGTTCGGCACCGTGTGCACGTAGCCGACGAACAGGTAATGGCCTGCTGCCGCGATCGACTTCGGGTTCGCGCTGGTCAGGTCGATCGCGACGTTCGGCGTGGTCGTATTGCCGGCTTTCCAGCCGCGATAGACCTCGATGTGCCCGTTCATCGCCGTCCAGTCCCAGGTGCCCGCGATGCCCTGCGCGAGGATCATCGTGTCGCTGTCGGCCTGATAGATGATCCGCGTGAGCGGCAGCACCGTGCGCGGAATCGGAATCTGCACCGGCTTGCCCCATGACGGCTTGCCGGTCGCGTCGAGGCCCGTCATCGGATAGTGCGAGATCGTGTTGGTGCGATCGAGGCCGGCCCAGACGTCGCCGTTGTCGTCGAGCATGAAACCGGCGGTCGCCTGCAGGCTCGTATTGAACGGCTTGCCGGGGATCGAACCGTCTGGAATCGCGATGTAGCCGTTCGCCGCGTTGAAGTGATAGATGTTGTAGTTGCCGGGGTTCTGCCCGGTCGCGACGAGCATCCGCGTGCCGTTCACCCGCGCGAGCTGACCGAAATGCTGGCCGCGCTGATAGTCGTTCATGTCGAGGCGCGGATCCTTCGGATAGGTGAACGGATCGATCGTGTTCGCGACGAACGTGCCGCCCGCGGTGCCGGTGTACACGGTGTTGCCGCTGTAGAAGAACGCGCCGTCGGTGAGCGGATCGGGCGCCGCGGCTGCCTCGAAGTTCAGCGCCTGCAACTTCCATTGCAAGACGCCGGTCGGGCTGTACGAATGGAGATCGGTGCTGCCGTTGCGCCCGAGATCCCAGCCGCCGCCCCACGCGTTGTTGAGCACGTACAGGTTGCCGGCCGCGTCCTTGCCGATGCCCGCGACGCGCGTGAAGCGCTTGTCGCCGACCTGCCCCTTGATGCCCGTCGTCGTGTCGAGATAGCCGCCCTGCACGCCGAACGTGCCGACCTGCGCGGGCTGGCCCGCGAGCGCGTATATCTTGATGTTCATGTCCGGGCCTTCATCGCCCACCAGCAACTGCCCGCTCGGCGCATCGAAATAAAGCGAAGCCGGCCGCGCGCGGGCCGCCATCTGGATCGTGCCCAGCGCGGTGCCGCTCGGGCTGAACTGCGCGACCACGCCCGCGCTCTTGCGCGCAACCCACAGGTTGCCGGCCGCGTCGAGCGCGAGCGCGCCCGGCCCCGACACCGCGATGTCGCGCTGCCACACGCCGTCCGTCGTGTACACGCGCACGCGGTTGCCGTAGAAGTCGCTCGCGTACAGCAGGTTGCCGGCCGCCGCGAGGCCGGTGATCACGTCGGCGTACTGGATGCCCGTCCACGTGCTGACCGGGATGCGCAGGTCGCGCTGGTTCGTGCTGCGGTTGTAGCGCCCCACCGAGCCGCTGCCGAACGTGCGGTTGTAGCCGAGCGCGACGAACAGCGAATTCGCGTTGCCGGTGATCGCGCCGCCCTGGAACTCGTCATGGATGCCGATCGTGCCGAGCGTCTGCCCGTTCTGGTAGATCGCGACGCCGCCGGCGTTCTCGTCCCAGCGCGACGACGTATAGATCACCCCTTCGGGCGCGACCCACAGCGAGCGCGCGCCGTTGCCGACGTGCGCGGCGAGCGTGCCGAACGTGTTGGCGAGCCAGTCCGTCGAGTATTGCGTCTGCGCGTGGGCGAGCGGTGCCGTGAGCATCATGCATGCCGCAAGCAATACCGCGCCGATTCGTTTCACTGACATGACTGAGGCTCCCGGACGATTGTTTGTTGATACTGTAATTCGGCGCAGATGAAACATTGGTGATTTCTGAAAAATTCCATCAAATTGTGCCGAGAATTATTTTGCGGCTTTACGTTATGCGGATGTCGCGCGCTTTGCTCGTCAACGCTGGGCGTGCCGCTACGCTTCGATGTGTCGCGCCCGCATTGTGCAGGCCGAATTTTTCGGCACTTTATTCCGAATAATTCGATGCGTGTATGTCATTTTTTCTGATTTTCGCGCAGCGGTTTTATCGCACGCGGAATCGATTGAATGATTACAAATAGAAATTTAAATGAAAGAAAAAAATATTGTCGCGTGCGGCATCGTGCGTCGCGGCGGGCATGGTGCATGCCGCCGCGTCGCGAAGGTCGTGAAGGATGAGAAATGACGCAGTGCATGGCGACTTGCCGATGCCGCCGACGGCGCAACCGGCGCTGCGGCGTGCATGCGACCATGCGCTGAAGCCGGCCGCCATCTTTGGATAGCACCGCTGTACAACCGAGGAACCAGCGCCGGATAATCGAGCACCGCCTTTCGAGGAGCCCGCCGCCATGGACCGCATGTCGCCGTTGCCGTTCGCCGCCGCTCGGCGTGAACGATGAGAATCGACGCGCCGCCACGCTGCGGCTTTCCCGGCCTGTCGCTGCGCCAGCTCGAGCGTACCGATCTCGATGCGTGGTACGCGTACCTGTCGGTGCCCGACGTCGTCCGTCACACGAGCTGGAACCTGCGCTCGCGCGATGACCTGCTGCCGCTGTTCGACGCGATCGAATCGGCGCAGCCGGATTCGATCCGCCGTCTCGCGATCGTCGACGATGCGTCCGGCGCGCTCGCCGGCACGATCGGGCTGCATACGGTGTCCACCGCGAATCGCTCGGCCGAAATCGCGTACGATCTCGCGCCGTCGTACTGGGGGCGCGGCATCGCCAGCGCGCTGTGCGCGAGTGTGACCGCATGGGCGTTCGCCGACGGCTTCAGGCGCGTCCAGGGCGTCGTGCTGGCCAGCAACGCCGCGTCGCTACGCGTGCTGCAGAAATGCGGCTACCGCTACGAAGGCTTGCTGCGTGCGTACCGGATGGTGCGCGGCGTGCCCGGCGATTTCGCGATGTACGCGCGCCTCGCGACGGACTGACGCGTCGGGCGACCGGCACCGGCCTCGTGAATGGCACTGCGCCCGCCGTCGAAGCGATTGGACGGCCCGCGGCGAATTCGCGACAATCGGCATTCCCCGGCTCGACTCGCCCCGCCATGAAAATCGCTGCGCTGTCCGACATCCACGGCAACCTCGCCGCGCTCGACGCGGTGCTCGACGACGTGCGCCGCCGCGGCGCCGACGTGATCGTCAATCTCGGCGATATCGTCTCGGGCGCGCTCCATCCGGCGGAAACGGCCGATCGCCTGATTGCACTCGATCTGCCGACGATCCGCGGCAATCACGAACGGCAACTGCTGGAGCGCACGCGCGACGCGATGGGGCTGTCCGACCGTTGGGCGCACGACACGCTGCACGAGCGCCACCGCGCGTGGCTCGCCGCATTGCCTGAACGCGCGACGCTCGGCGACGACGTGCTGCTGGTGCACGGCACGCCCGCGAGCGACCTCGACTATTTTCTCGAAACGGTGACGCGCGACGGCTGCCGCGCGGCGACGCCCGACGAAATCGCGCAGCGCGCCGGAGACGAGCCGGCGTCGCTGATCCTGTGCGGCCACACGCATGTGCCGCGCGTCGCGCGGCTCGCCGACGGCCGCACGATCGTCAACCCTGGAAGCGTCGGGCTGCCGGCCTATGCGGACGATTTGCCGTATCCGCACCGGATCGAAACCGGCTCGCCGCACGCGCGCTATGCGATCGTGTCGCGCACGCCGGCGGGCTGGCACGCCGAACTTCATACCGTCGAATACGACTGGCAGATGGCTGCCGACACGGCAGCCGCGCGCGGCCGCGACGAGTGGGCCGTCGCGCTGCGCACCGGCCGCTGCTGACGCGCCGTCAGGTCACGTTCGCCATCCTTCTTTTACTGGAAAATCACCGCCCGATGCCCGTTCCTTCGCAACTGCTTTTCCTGCCCGGCGCGTCGGGCAGCACCGCGTTCTGGCAGCCGCTCGCGAGCCGCCTCGTGCATCCGGCCGAACGGCGCATCGTCGGCTATCCGGGCTTCGGCGACACGCCGGCCGATCCCGACGTCACCGATTTCGACGGCCTCGTGCGCCGCGTGCTGCACACGATCGACCGGCCGACCGCCGTGATCGCGCAATCGATGGGCGGGGTCATTGCGATGCACGCGGCGCTCGAACGTCCGGCACTCGTCACGCATCTGGTGCTGACGGTCACGTCCGGCGGCCTCGACATGCGCGGCCTCGGCGCGCAGGACTGGCGCACCGATTTCGCGCGCGCAAATCCGCACTTGCCCGACTGGTTCCTGACGTTGCACGTCGACCTGTCCGACGCGATCGGACGCATCGCACAACCGACGCTGCTGCTGTGGGGAGACGACGATCCGATCAGCCCGGTCGCGGCCGGCCAGCGCCTGCTCGAACGGCTGCCCGATGCGCGGCTGCATCTGGTGCCGGGCGGCCGGCACGATCTCGCGGCCGTGCATGCCGATACGCTCGCGCCGCTCGTCGATGCGCATCTGCAGCGGGTTTGACGCTGTGTGTTTCGGCACGCGTGGCGCGAGGTGGACGGTGTTGTGACAGCGGTGGGGCCGTGGGGCGGTGCGCTTAGTCGGGTGCGCTTGGTTCGGCGCGTTTGAATTTGCGTAAGTCAAGACCTGATGTCTCAGTCAGCGTCAGATCAGGTCTGAGATTGCTTTTGCCGTCACTTCATCAAGGGCCGTGATCGACCCACTGCGGTCACCCGTTTTTCTCCGAACCAGTCGTTCGTGTTAGCGTAGTCTCCTCCCCACCGCTCCGGGTTCTGCTGTGGCTTATCGGTTGTACATGAACGTGACCAACGCAGCGTTTCGCGAGGTGCGTCGCATCAAGTGATCAGTAGCGCAGGATTTCTGCGGAGGAGAGTGCGCTGTTATCGTTGAAATCGTCTGCCCGATAGATTCCTTGCGCCAAACGCTCTCGAAGGCCCGGCTTGGACTTGACGTAACCTCGATCCCCGCCCGCAGCGAGCACCTCACCACCGGGCAGCACGGTAAGCGTGGCCCCTATGCCCACGCCGTCGTTCATGGGCGCCGTCAGGCGCCACACACCCGTCTTTACGTCATAGATCTCTGAAGAATTAAGGTCGAGGCTTTCGTCATCAGCGCCTCGTGCCACAAGCACGTTTCCATTCGGCAACAGCACAGCGCGAGCCCCAGATCGCGCCGCGTTCAGGTTTCCCGCGGGCGACCACTGGTTCGTGACTGGATCGTAAATTTCGGCCAAGCTTCGATAAGGCCCGGGATCCTTGGCAAGCGCGATGGCCAAGTCGGTCGATGTGAAGTCCGAGCCTTTCTCCTTGACGACTTCCGCCATCGCGGCATCCAACCTCTTGGTGTCGTCGCCGGCTTTCTTGACGTCCTCGCCCCCCACGACGAGTACCTTCCCACTTCGCAGAAGCGTTGCGGAGTGACCGTAGCGCGCGTTCCTCATCGGGGCAACCGCTACCCAAGTATCTTTGACGGGGTCAAAGAGTTCAGCCATGGCGGTCGCGTCGCCGTTGCTCCCCGCCATTCTCCCGCCAACCACAAGCACCTTGCCGTTCGGCAACAGCGTGGCAGTGTGGCCCCGACGTCCAATACTCATACTGGCGGTGACTGCCCATTGGCCATCGGTGGGATTGAACAGCTCGGCCGAAGCAAAAGCGTCGTCATCCATCACGTCATCCGCGCGATGGCCGCCGGTGACAAGCACGCGACCGTCCTTCAAGACAGTCATCGTATGACCCAATCGCCCCGTCGCCATGTTCCCGACACGATTCCAAACGCCACGGGTAGGGCTATAGACCTCAGCCGAAGGCGTCGCAGAGAGGTTATTTGAGTCAGCGGCCAGCCCGCCGGCCACCAACACATTGCCATCGGCCAACAAGACCGCTTTGTGCGCTTGGCGTGGAAGCACCATGGCGCCCGCCTTGGACCATTTTGGGTGGGCGGGATCGTAAAGCTCGCTCACCGCCAGAAGACCGCCGCCTCCGGGGCCACCGAAACCACCAGCCACCAGCACCTTGCCATTGGGTAGCAAGGTTGCGGTATGCCCGTAGCGGGCGAGCACCATACGCGTCGTGGACTGCCAAACACCAGCGGTCTTGGTGGTTGTTCGCTCAATCGATGGACGATCAATATCTGCTTGCCCGACCTCGTCGGTCGCGTAGAACATAGAGACACCGGTCAACAGGACGATCCCCAGTGCCATCAAAGTGCGTCGTAATTCAGAGCTTCCCAAAGTGTTCATACGCATTATTCTGTACCGAATCGCTGGCAAACATTTCTTTGGTCATTGGACATGGTCGCACGGAATATGCTCAACTCGTCGTGATTGTCGCCGATTCCGACTGCGTGGTCGGCCGACCGCTTGTGGCCGACGACCGCCCGATGCCGCCGTCACACTGCGTTGGATCGGAGGACGGCGCGCACCGACCCCAAGCGGTCAATCGAGCCTGTGCCATCCGGACATTCAGTGCGGCTCCCATGCAGCTAACACCCATTCAGATATCTGTCGAGGGCGTGGCGATTTCGATCAGACGTTGTCCGTCGTTGCCATCCTCGACTCTCCAGCCTCGGGCGTTTAACATCTTTCGTATCTCATCGGCCTTTGCCCAATCCTTTGCCTCTCGGGCCTGAGCACGTTCACCGAGCAACACTCGGATGCTTTCCGGAATGTCAGACGCAACTGGCTTCCAATCGCGTAACCCAAGGCCCAGAACATAATCAAAGCTGTCGACAGTCGCTTTCAAGGTCGCAGATGGGAGCTCGCTCTTGACCAACTCCCATAGCACGGCCAATGCCCTCGGCAGATTCAGGTCCTCATTCACTTCGGCGTCGAAGCGCGCGGCGAAATCCGGATCGATGCGGCCACCGTCCGGCCAACCGGAATAGAGATGCCTCAGCCGGTTCAAGGCTGTCTGCGCTGCGTCAAGAGACGCCCAGCTGAAATGCAGCTTGCTCCGGTAATGAGCCGTCATGCACAGGAAACGGTAGGCAAGTGGATCGATGTTCCGAGTGCGCAAGGTCTGCAAGCGAACAAAATCGCCACTCGACTTCGACATCTTCGTGTTGGCATCGAGCGTTAGAAAATGTCCGTGCATCCAGAAGTTCGCAAGCCGAGTGCCGTGGGCCGCTTGAGTTTGTGCAATCTCGTTGCTGTGATGCACGGCGATATGGTCTTCTCCGCCACAGTGGATGTCGAACCAGATGCCGAGGTGCTTCGCCGACATGGCCGAGCACTCAATATGCCAGCCCGGAAATCCACGCCCCCATGGGCTATCCCATTCCATCTGCCGCGTTACGCCCGCCGGACTGAACTTCCATAGCGCAAAATCTGTGATGTTCCGCTTGGCACCAACTACGACGCGCTTGCCCGCCTGCAGGCCGGCACGGTCGAGCCGGGCCAGAAAGCCGTAATCGTCCTGCTTTTTTGTGTCGAAATAGAGGCCGTCGTTGGTCCTGTATACGTAGCCTGACCGTTCCAACTCGCCGATAAACGCGATCTGTTCGGCGATGTGATCGGTCGCACGGCACCATACCGTCGGCTCCAGCAAGTTGAGGGCATGCCAATCCGCGAAGAAGGCCTCGGTGTAGCGCTGAGCGATAGCCCATGCTGACTCTCCGGTCCGTCTGCTACCTTTTTCCATCTTGTCTTCGCCTTCGTCAGCATCCGAAGTCAGATGACCGACATCGGTGATATTGACGACGTGACGGACCTCGTAGCCGTTGCGAATGAGCACCCGGCGCAGAATGTCTTCGAACACATACGTTCTTAGATTGCCGATATGCGCATGGTCATAGACGGTGGGGCCGCAGCAATACATGCCAACGCGGCCAGCGTGAATTGGCGTGAACGAGCGCACGGTACGCGACCAGGTGTCATACAACGTAAGTTGCATCAACTCTCTCCGTCTCGAAGGGGGCAAAAACAAAAAGGCCGCCGGTTTTGCAACGGGCGGCCAGAGGCGATTGATGCGACGTGTAGTTAATCGCTAGACGCAGCATCTCCCCGGCACGTTTTGACAACATGCGCGGACCAGCGAAAAGAGGGATTTGGAGCGACTAATCATGCTGACGATCCTAGCGTCGTTTGGCTGCGCAGGTCAATACCGGCGAATGGCCGCTTTGAGCGTGGTCTTCCGACTGACCGTTTGTGGCCGGACTCGGCCGGCCGCAGCCCCGGCAGGCACCGACTGGCTCAACCCGACCCTGAAGGGACCCTCACGGGCGATCAAAGCGGCCATCGAAGTTCCTGTGCGGGGCAGGATGACACTTGCACCGGCCGCGACTGATCACGCTACTTCTTCGACACAATCGCCGCCAACTTTGGCCAGCGCATTCAGCAGCCCGGTTCGCAGCGTGGTTAACGCGAGACTCTTTGCGTCGAGTTCGGCGAGCTTTGCTTGCAGGCACGCGACCTTTTGGTCAACGCCGAACGTCGGACTTTCCCATACATGGACAACGTCGCCAATTTCCGCCAGCGTGAAGCCCAACGCCTTCGCGTGGACGATCAGCCGTATCCGCTGTAACGAAAGTTCGGAATAGTGCTTGTAAGTGTTCGTCGCGTTACCTTGCGTTGCTTTATCCAGCAGACCCATACGCTCGTAGTAACGGACGGTGTCGCGCGATACACCCGCCCGCTTGCATAGCTCGCCGATGCGCATGCTGCCTCCAATCAATGTCGTGGACCGTCATTTACGCTTGACCGTTGCCTATAGTCAACGGTTTAGAGTGCAACTCCCGTTCCACTCCATCAGCAGCCCATGAGCAAATCTTTCGATTTTGGCGGAAAAACAGCACTCGTCACGGGTGCATCATCGGGTATCGGGCGCGCGTTTGCCCACGCGTTGGCCGAACGCGGTGCGAGACTCCTGCTGGTCGCACGCTCTCACGACAAGCTGCGTGATCTGGCCGCGGAACTGCGGCGCGATTACGCGTGCGACGCCGATTTTCTGACGGTCGACCTGAGCGCAGCCGACGCCGTCGACACGATCGATCGCCATCTGAAGGGGACCGGCACGTTCGTCGATGTGCTGATCAACAATGCGGGCTTCGCAGCTTACGGGCGCTTTGAAACGATTCCGCTGACGCGCCAGCGCGATGAAGTCCTGGTGAACTGCATCGCCGCGATCGAGCTGACTCATCTTCTGCTGCCGGGGATGCAAGCGCGATCCGGCGGCGCAGTCATCAACGTCGCGTCAACCGCGGCATTCCAGCCCGATCCGTATATGGCCGTCTACGGCGCGACGAAGGCCTTTCTCCTGTCATTTTCGGAAGCTGTTTGGGCTGAAAACCGGCAGCGGGGCATCCGGGTCGTCGCGCTATGTCCCGGCGCCACGCAAACGGCCTTTTTCGACGTTGTTGGCGCGAAGGAGGCTGCAGTCGGCGTGCCGATGCCGGTCGCCAACGTGGTGCGGGATGCGTTGTGGGCGCTCGATCGTAATCTGAGCTATCGGGTTGTGGGGACGCGAAATCGACTGCTTGCGAACTTGCAGAGACTACTGAGCCGTCAGATGTCGGCTCGGCTCGTTGAAAAAATCCTTCGACCGAGAGAAGTTCGGAATCTCGCGGCAACAGATATCAAGGCGTAGGGTTGCGCTGTTTTCAAATGGTGGTCTCTTGGCGTCGCGAACGGCCGCGTTTCAACCCGGCGCGTCGACCGTAGCATGTCATCGCTAGTGGACTATCCGATGCGACAATTCGGATAGCGGCTTTGCATCGTACAGCGCCTGAGCGCCCGTGCCGCGGCGTGATGCGTCAGGCCATCCACGCTCTACATCATGAACCGACAACCCGCAATCTCATGCCCCGACTGGGTAAGGCGCGCCGAGCCGATAGAAGGTGTCGAACGCATCGAAGCGTGGTTTCACGGCAAGGCGTATGCCATGCACCGCCACGATACCTATGCGATTGGTC
Source organism: Burkholderia sp. WP42 (assembly GCF_000745665.1). Lineage (NCBI taxonomy): Bacteria > Pseudomonadati > Pseudomonadota > Betaproteobacteria > Burkholderiales > Burkholderiaceae > Burkholderia > Burkholderia sp. WP42. The sequence continues at coordinate 259,766 of NZ_KN050726.1, forward strand.
GCACGCTCGCTGGCGTCCAGAGTTTCAACTATCGGCGCAGCCTGCGAAACAGCCTGGCAGGCCACACGATGGTGCTGCATCCCGACGAGGCTCACGATGGTCAGGCGGGCACCGACGAAGGGTTTCGGTACCGGATGATCTACGTGGAACCCGCGCTTTTTCAGGACGTGCTCGGCGGGCGCGCGCTGCCGTTCCTCGAAGGCGGCGTGACGACCGATGCGCGCCTTGCGGCGGCAACCACGACATTGCTGCAGCACGTCGGCTATAGGCTTGAACCGCTTGAACAAAGCGATGCCCTCGTCGAACTGACGCATGCGATTGCCGCTGTTGCCGGCACGCCCACACGCCGTCCGAAAGGCGATTTCCTCGCGGCGCGGCGCGCGCGCGACTATTTGCACGTGAACTGCGCGCGCGTCGTCACGCTCGTCGAACTTGAAGCGGCGACGGGCCGCGATCGCTGGAGTCTATCGCACGACTTTCGCACCTTCTACGGCACGAGCCCGTACCGTTATCTGACGATGCGGCGCCTCGATACGGTGCGCCGCATGCTGCTCGCTGGCACCTCGCTCGCTCACGCCGCTGCGGCCGCGGGTTTTTCTGATCAGAGCCACATGACGCGACACTTCTCGAAAACATTCGGGCTGACGCCAGGGCGCTGGCTCCAGGTCACGGGCAGCATTCACCGCGGCTGAAAACACACACGATCGTTCAATACGGCCGCAAGGAGCATGTATATCCTCGAAGCATTGCCCCTTGAACGGAGAGAACGGTGTCCCAATCCTCGAAACACAACAACGTGCCGGCCGAACGCGGCCAGTGCCAGACCATCGATTTGACCGGCAAGATCGCGCTGATCGACGGTCACTGGCAACCGCGTGTCGTCGCGGAAATGAATGACTATCAGTTCAAGGTTGTGAAAGTCGAAAGCGAGTTTCAGTGGCACCGCCATGCCGATACCGACGAAACGTTCATCGTGCTCGGAGGCGAGTTGCGTATCGAATTTCGCGCGGGCCCTTCGGGCGATGGTTCTATTGTGTTGCGTGCCGGTCAGATGGCGGTGGTGCCGAAGGGCGTCGAACACAAGCCCTGTGCAAATGCCGAAGTAAAGCTGCTGCTGATCGAGCCGCGAGGTGTGGTGAACACGGGCGACGGCGCAGCGGGCGAGCGTACTGTCGAGAACGACCAGTGGATTTAAGGCAGCCTCTGCGTATGCCAGCTGAGATAGTCGGAGCCGGCGAGCTTGAGCGAGTCTGCGGAAGCGCGATCATCGTCGATCTGGACGCATCGGTTCGACGGCTCGTTCTGGCCGACGAACCTGTCCGCATTTTTGTGGGCGAGGCGGTTGAACAGCGCGTTATCCGCGCGCCTGCGTGAATCGCTCGCCAAACAGGATAGCAAACTGGTTCATCGCTGATTTCCAGTCGAAGGCGGCCCGCACGGTCTTGGCCAGCACGTTGCGCAGCGCCAGCCAGAGCAGCTTGATCGCGGCCTCGTCATTCGGGAAGTGACCACGAGTCTTGATGATCTTGCGCAACTGCATGTTCAGACTTTCAATGGCGTTCGTTGTGTAGACAACTCGTCGAATCTCCGGCGGAAACACGAAGAACGGTATGACGTGCTCCCATGCAC